>CADCOJ010000001.1 GCA_902803075.1 Oscillospiraceae bacterium
AAATTGGATGCGGCGCCCTGCTTCGTCTCACTTCCGACCTCCTCATTGTCCAGCGCGCAGAACACTGTTACGGCATTCGTGCCTTCAGCTGCGCAGAAGCCCGCAAGCAAGCCGTAGACACAGGCAAGGTCGTCCAGCCGCGGCGCGCCGATCAATGCGTTCTGTGCGCCAAATACAGTTCCTTTCTGACGCACATAGAGCGACAGGTCGTGACCAAGGATGTCCTCCTTTTTCACACCGGCCGCCGCAGCGACCTCCTCCAGAAGATCCGCGCCCTCCAGGCCGTAGAGCGGCAGCGTATCGATGTTTGCCATGAACTTCATACCGTCGTTTGCCTCCCGGTTCATGTGGATGGCAACAGACGGAATGATGCAAAGATCACGGTCGATATTGACAAGAACGCTCCGCAGGCGGCTTCCCTCCCGGACGACGACACGTCCCGCAACGGACAGCGGCCGGTCGAACCAGGTGGACATCAGCATCCCGCCGTACTTTTCTGTTGAAAGCAGAACGCATCCTGCGGACGATTTCTGCGGATTCTGCTTGATTTTGAATGTGGGAGAATCCGTATGTGCTGCAGCAAGGGAGAACCCGGTCGGGTCACCATACGGCACGCAAAACGCGATCAGGGACGACCCGTTGCGCACAACGCAGTATTTTCCGCCCGGCTCGAGCGTCCAGGCATCCTGCTCAAACAGCGGCTGAAAGCCTTTTTCGTCCAACCGGGCCCGGACGGCCTGCACAGCATGGAAGCTGCTCGGGCTCTCGCTCAGAAACTGCAAAAGCTCCTGCACATGTTTGTCTTTCATAAAAAGCTCCTTTTCTGTTTTTCTTTAGCATAGCACGCGGCGCGCACTCTTGCAAGCGGCGGAAAAGCATGATATGATGACAAAAACAAAAAGGAGTAGCCGAATATGAAAAAAACCATTCTGCGTCAGTATGCGCGGCTCATCGCACGCACAGGTGTCAACATCCAGAAGGGCCAGGAGGTCTTTATCCTCGCTGAGCTTGATCAGCCGGAATTTGTCACCATGCTGGTGGATGAATGTTACAAGTGCAAAGCAAAAAAGGTCATTGTTGATTGGAACCACCAGCCCATCGAGCGCCTGCACATCCGCTACCGCTCCTTGACCACGCTCTCAAAGCTGGAAAACTATGAGGAAGCCCGCTGGCAGCACTATGTGGACACCATTCCCTGCCGGATCTATCTGGTTTCCGAAGATCCTGATGGCCTTGCAGGCGTCGATCAGGAGAAAATGGCCAAAGCCAGGCAGAAGAAATATCCGATCATCAAGCGCTACCGCGATCAGATTGAGAACAAATACCAGTGGTGTATTGCGGCTGTTCCCGGTGCAAAGTGGGCGAAAAAGCTCTTCCCGGAGCTGAGAACTTCGCAGGCCGTGGAAAAACTCTGGGAAGCGATCCTCTCGACCTCCCGCGTGGACGAGGATCCTGTGGCAGCATGGGATGCGCACAACCGCGATCTTGCCGACCGCTGCGCATATCTCAACAGTCTTTCGATCCGAGAGCTGCACTATCGCTCCTCCAACGGCACGGATTTTACCGTCGGCATGATCCCGCAGGCACAGTTTTGCGGCGGCGGCGAAACGAGTCTGCAGGGTATCTTCTTCAATCCCAATATTCCCACAGAGGAATGCTTTATCTCGCCCATGCGCGGCAAGGCCGAAGGCATCGTCTACTCCACAAAGCCTCTCTCTTACGAAGGGCAGCTGATCGACCGCTTCTGGATCCGCTTCCATGAAGGCAAGGCCGTGGAATGGGATGCGGAAAAGAACGCTTCCCTGCTGACCAAACTCATCAATATGGACGAGGGCAGCGCGTATCTTGGTGAATGCGCACTGGTCCCCTTCAACTCTCCGATCAATGAAACCGGCCTGCTGTTCTACAATACACTGTTCGACGAAAACGCGTGCTGCCACCTTGCGCTTGGCATGGGCTTTGCTGATACGATCCGCGGATTTGAAACCATGACGCTCGACGAATGCCGCAAGCTCGGCGTCAACGATTCCATGATCCATGAGGATTTCATGATCGGCAGCGCCGATCTGTCCATCGACGCCGTCTGTGCAGATGGGAAAGTCGTCGCCATCTTCCGAGACGGGACCTGGGCATTTTGAGTCTTCTGAAATAGTTTTGACCGCCGG
>CADCOJ010000002.1 GCA_902803075.1 Oscillospiraceae bacterium
CCTATGCCGCGTTCCTTGCACGACTGCACGACGCGCTCGCGCCCGAGGGATATCTGCTCACGGCCGCGCTGGCGCCAAAGACCGCGGACGATCAGCCGGGGCTTCTTTATGAGGGGCACGATTACGCCCTGATCGGCCGGGCCTGCGACCGTGTGCTGCTCATGACCTACGAATGGGGCTATACCTATGGCCCGCCGCAGGCTGTGGCGCCCATCGACGCGGTGGAGCGTGTGCTGCGCTATGCGCGCACGCGCGTTGCGCCGGAAAAGATCCTGCTTGGCTTCCCGAATTACGCCTACGACTGGACGCTGCCGTATGTGCGCGGCCAATCGCGCGCGCAATCCATCGGCTGCGAGCAGGCGCCGCTGCTTGCCGCCCGGTACGGCGCGGAGATCCAATATGACGCGCGCGCCGAAACGCCCTGGTTCCGCTACACCGATGAAAACGGCCGCGTCCACGAGGTCTGGTTCGAGGACGCACGCAGCGCGCTGCGGAAGCTCCGGCTCATCGGCACGCAGGCGCTGGCGGGCGTCGGCTACTGGAACTATATGCGCCCGTTCACCGCATGCTTCTGTCTGCAGAACGAACTCTACGCGCTTTGAGGAAAAGTCCGGCGAAAACCGTCGTTTTCTTTACATTTTTGTTACAAGATCGCCGGACGCTTGCAAAACGTCCGGCGTCCGTCTATACTGGATTTGATAAAATCTGAAAGACTGGAGGTATCGCCATGAGACGCATGATCGGACTGTTTCTGGCTCTGGCCCTGCTTCTGTCGTGCGTACCGCTGGCCCTGGCCGCAGATACAGACGGCTTTACCGATCAAAGCGCCATCCGCCATGGCAGCGCCGTGCAGATGCTGGTGGATCTGGGGCTTGTTTCCGGCTTCCCGGACGGCAGCTTCCGCCCGAACGACCCCATCAAGCGTGCAGAAGTCGCAAAACTCCTTGCAATGATCGCCACCGCTGACCCGGCGCTTGCGTCCGGCGCACCTTTTGCGGACGTTGGCGGGAGCTGGGCCGTGCCGTATATCGGATACTGCGCGTCGCGCGGCATTCTGGTCGGCAGCGCCGGGCTGTTCCGCCCGGACGACAACGTCACCACCCAGGAGCTTGCCAAGACGATGCTCATCCTGCTCGGGCGCGACGGCACGCGCTATGTCGGCGCGGAGTGGGCGGACCACGTGAATCTGGATGCGTTCCAGCTCGGCCTGTACAACGGCGTCTACACCGCCTACACCCACCCCATCGACCGGGACGACGCATGCAGGCTGATCTGCAACGCGCTGCTTTGCTATGCTGTGGACGGCGTGGACGAGACCGGCGCGGAGCGCTTTGTGCTTGACGATCTGATGAACCCGATGACGTATCTGGAGGTGCGCTTCGGCCTCACGCGCTACACGGGCGTGCTCACCGGCAATGAATGCGCCGATCTGACGGAGTCCGGGCAGGCGCTCAACGCGGGCCAGACCCGTCTGGCAGGGCATAAGCTCTTTGAGGTCTCCACAGGTCTGGGACTTCTGGGCAGGAGCGTGGATATTTACATGCGGGACGGGCAGATCATCGGCGTGCCGTGCTGGTCGGTGAGCGAGACCTACTTCACGTTCTCCCATGCGGACGAGCTCAAAACCGCCTGCGAAAGCGGCGGCTTCTCCCTCTCGGACGACACCGAGTATTACCACAACTTTGACCGCGCCGACCCACAGCTCCTCTCGCATCTCAGCAGCGACGACTACATCACCGTCATCGACCACGACGCAGACAATGTCTTTGACATCGTGCTTGTCATCACGAGCCGCATGGCCGTGGTGGTCAGCACGCAGCCGCTGGCCGTAAAGGTGGACGGCGCGCAGCGCGTTGTTGCTCCCTTCCAGAGCGACCTCAGCTTTTCCGTCGGCCAGCGCGTGCTTTACAGCGAGGTGCTCGGCCGGGGATATATCCGTCCGGCCGTGGACTGAATCATTTCGACGCCAGGCAGGGGAGCAGGGATTCCTGCTCCCCTGCTTCACGCAAAGATCCCCACCCGTTCGCGGGTGGGGATCCTGTGTTTCTGCGGCGTGTCAGCCCTCCGGAAGGACGCTGAGCCTGCCCTGGAAGATCTGCTCCAGCACGGTGCATACGGCGCCCAGCAGCGGTGTGTCGGCGCCGAAGGTCGCCTGCACGAACCGCAGCGGCCGGCCGGGCAGATACCGCCCGACACATACGCCCGCGGCGTAGCGCTCCATGCTCTTCACCAGCTCCTGCGGCAGGCAGTAGGCGTCGTGGCCGAGGACGACCATGTGCACATGCATGAGATTGAGATAACTGCTGATGGCGACGGCCAGCTTCCGCGCCGCCTGATACAGCACGGCATAGGCCGCCGCATCCTCTCCGGCGGCGGCGACCGCCTCCGGCAGGGAGACGAACGTCCGGCCGCACTCCTCGCGGAGCTGGCGCAGGATACTGGGTGTGCTGGCATAGAGCTCCAGACACCCGCGGCTGCCGCAGGCGCAGCGCGGTCCGGCGAAATCGATGCTCATGTGGCCGATCTCCCCGCAGGAATCCACCAGCGCGCGGTCCTTCACAAGCGCCGCGCCGATGCCGCTGCAGATGCCCACATAGAGGAAATCCGGCTCCGCGCGGCCGCGCCCGAAATACAGCTCCGCCAGCCCGGACGCCTGCATATCGTTGTAGACGAACACAGGCAGTCCCAGCCGCTCCGAGAGAAACGCGCGGATGGGGAGCGCCCGGACAGAATAAAACTCCGTAATGAACCGCAGCTCGCCGCTGGCGGTATCCACCACGCCCGCAGTCGATACGCCGATGCCGAGCATCTGCCGGTCCGTCTGCTCCATCAGGCGGCGTGCAAGCGCCTCCATGGCGTCCAGGACGGTCTGCTCCGTCTCCTCCGGGCCGAGCTTCCGCTCCGCCCGCGCAAGCACATGCAGCGACAGATCGCTCACCACTCCATACAGGCAGTCCCTGGCCACAAAGATCCCGCCGATCACCGGCCCCTGCGCGTTGGCACAGAGCTCCATGGGCGTGCGCCCGGGCGACCGGGCCGCGCCTTCGGGCGGCCGCTCGTCCAGAATGCCATGGTGCAGCAGTTCCGCGGCGATGTTCGTCACGGTCATGGACGACAGCCCCGACTGCGCGGACAATTCGCCGCGCGTGACGCACTGCCCCGTCAGGATCAGCCGCAGCAGCAGCGCACGGTTCTGCCCGCGGACATCCGCAAGACTGATGCCTGCTTTCCGCATAGGCTCAGTTGGTGTCGGCGCAGAGCGGACCGGCCAGCTCCTGCATGAAGAAGAGCTTGCCCGGCATGGTGGGGATATTGCTGGAGGTGACATAGCGACACGGGCCGTAGCGCAGCGTCATCCAGAAGCTCATGCCCTGCCACTGCATCCCGCGGGAGAGCACGCCGTCCGCGCCGCCGATGGCATAGTCCGACGTAAAGATGATCCCCGGCCCGATGGTGTTGGCCCAGCACGGGATCAGCGGCCAGGAGGAGCGGAAGGATGTGATGGCGTTCTGCTCGATGGTGAACGGATGCAGCCGCGCGCCGATGCGGTACGGGGCCTTTTTCCATTCCTCATAGGAAGCATAGTCTCCGGCAAAATGCGGCTCCCAGAAGGCGATGTGGCACATGCGGCCGATGCCGTAGACCAGCACCTGCCTGGCGCCTTCCGCCTTCAGCTTTGCGATCTTCTCCGGGTACGTGGGCAGGTTTTCCTTCGTTGCGAAGTTCCGCTGCTCCACGGGAACGGTCAGCTCGCCCAGAGGTCCATAGAACGCTTCGGTCATGGCGTTCTGGAAGGCTGCTGGATCGGACGCGGGCAGCGTGTTTCCCTCCGCGTCCGCCCACTCGTCCATGTTGAAGCCATAGACATGGCGGCAGTCCACGTTCCACTCCTTCAGGAAATAGACCGCCCACTTGTACATGCCCATGGGGCCCACAGGCAGGATGAGAATGAGCTTGCGGCCTTCCTCCTTCGTCCTGCGGATCTGCATGGCGATCTCATGGCCCATATATGCGCCGAACTCCTCCAGATTCGTGCAGGCAACGGGGCGGAAGCCCTCATGCCAGAACGGCTGGCGGTCCAGCACGGATGCAGGATCGTTGGAAACGCAGGCGGCGATCTTTTCGACGTCCCAGCCCGCAGGCAGGATCTCGGAGAACTAGGAGCCCTTCAGCGTGTCGATCATATTCATTACCAGTACCTCCTTCGGTCTGACCCCGTTGGGATCATTCTGTTTTCAGAGTAGCACGCGCACACGCCGCTGTCAATGAACGCAGCGCATTTTTCTAAAAATATTTTATAAATAAGCGGGATCTTCCACAGCTTTTTCCATGGAGCGACGGCCGCTCCGCGTCTTTTTCCGTTCTTTTATAAAAATTTTTTACAAACGGGATTGACAAACCGCCGTCGGCTGGCCTATATTGAAGAAAACGCCTGCGGCGCAGCGCCGCAGGAACGACCGGGAGGAACCATCATGAGAGTACTGGCTGTCGGCTGTCACCCCGACGATCTGGAGATCGCCTGCTCCGGCACGCTCCGGAAATATGTGGAGCAGGGTGCGGAGGTCTATATGTGCCACGTCGCAAACGGCGACCAGGGGCACGTCATCATTGAGCCCGAGCCCCTCGCGCGCATCCGCGCGGGAGAGGCCGAGCGCGCAGGCGCGTATATCGGCGCAAAACAGGTGTTCAACCTGAACATCAGCGATATGCAGGTCAACAGCCACGATCAGGCTGCCATCGACGCCATGGCCGACGTGGTGCGCATAGCGCAGCCGGACGTCATCATCACGCACGACGACGGCGACTATATGCAGGACCATGTGGAAACGAGCCGCCTGGCGGTGAACGGCGCGTTCATGTCCGGCCTGCCCCACCGTTCTGTGAACTATCCTGCGTTCCAGAGCTTCATCCCCACGTTTTTCATGGATACGCTGGCGGGCGTCAACTTCATGCCCACGCACTATGTGGACATCACCGGCCAGATCGAGCGCAAGCTCGAAGCGCTGGCGATGCACGAGTCGCAGATCCGCTGGATGCTGGAGCACGATGGGATCGACTTTGTGGACATGGTGCGCACATGCTCCAAATACCGCGGCTTCCAGTGCGGCGTGGCCTATGCCGAGGCGTTCCGGCCCTACAACGTCTATCCGCGCCACAGCACCAAGCACCTGCTGCCCTGACGCTTTCGTAAAAAACGGCGAAACCGGTGATACAAAAACCGCCCCGGATGCCATGCGTCCGGGGCGGTTTTCTGCGCTCATTCTGTTTCAAGCGCCGCGTCCAGCGCGGCCTGCACATTGCGCCGGATGTCCTCATAGCGGTCGGTGATGACCGCCTCATAGAGCTTCCGGCCGCCAAGAAAGATCGTCGGCACACGGTAATAGTCATACCGGTCGGCGCGCTCCGGCTCCTCCGATTCCTCAACCAGCTCCACCGGAACCGCGGCGTACCGCGCATGCTCTGCCTGAAGCTCGGCCAGCGCCTTGCGCGCGTTCCGGCAATAGGGGCAGTGTTCCAGATAAAACATCGTCAGTTTTTCCATCGCTCATCCTCCTATCGGATCAGTCGTTCCAAAGTATCCGTTGCTGTGTCGGGCAGGAGCCGCTGCAGGTGCTCCAGGATGCGCGCATAGGATTCCTCCGGCGTCCGGCGGTAGACCGCCGCGCGGAAGTCCTCACCCATGGAGCGCTTCGGAATATCATATTCCGCCACACCCCAGCCATAGGGCAGGCCGTGCCGGTCAAGCGCATAGACAAAATCGCGGATGACCACATATCCCTGCGCCTGCAGGCGGTTCATGGACAGGTCAAAGCCGCGGCGGCCGCCCTTGCGGTAATCGCCAAGCAGCTTGAGCCGCCGCGAGAGCAGCGGGCCGTTCGTCTCCACAAGGTCATAGAGCAGCTTATCCGCAAAGGGGACCAGGCCCTCGTCGCAGCGCGCATCAAAATCATACCCGTCGCGCCGGAGGTTGGCAAAGTCTGGGAACCACGCGGGGCTGATGAACACTGCCTTCCGCTCAAAGAACTTGCCGTAGGCGCAGCCGGTCGCCCGGATCACCGGCCCTTTCCACTCCCACACGCCCTCCTCCCGGTCGTCGGAGAACCACGCCTCGGGTGCGACATGCTCCGAGACGGAAAAGCCCGGCACGGAGTTGGCAAACAGCGGCACAAAGCCGAACGTCCGCACGGCGTCTGCCAGATCCTCCTGCGTGCGGACTGTAAATTCAAATTTCATACACGCTCCGGGAGGATCGAGAGGACCTCCCCGATATACATGCGGTGCGGTTCCTCCGCGGCGTAATATGCGGTGGCCACGTCCGCCGGCATATTCTGCCGCACAAGATCCTGCCAGTAGATCTTGCGGCAGAGGATCGTTGTTTCCGCCTGATCGAAGCCCACAGCGCCGTCCAGCGCGCAGGGCGTCAGGCGGGTGAAAGCGAGCTTGTCCCCGTCGCGCCCGGAGCGTGTCCCCATCACAGACAGGTCGCGCCGGTATGCTTCCGGGAAAAAGCTGACCGTGAAGCGGTCGTTCGCTTCCAGATAGCGCCAGGTGTGGCGGATGGGCTTGACGTACACCGTCACAACGCTCTTGCCCCAGAGCGTGCCCATGCCGCCCCAGCTGATCGTCATGGCGTTGAAGTCCTCCGGCGTGCCTGCGCAAAGAAGCGCCCACTGCCGGTCAAACCTGGAGAAAACGTCGGTTTCAAATGTCATGGCAATTCCCTCCTGTCATTTTCCCTATTTTACACCAAACCCAGGCGAAAGGGAAGCATTCTGCACGTAAAAAAGAGACCCCCGAAGGGGTCTCTTTTTTTGCATGGGTCAGATCATCGATTAGCCGACAATGTAGAAGTTGTAGACGTTGTCGATGATGTAGCAGAGCAGGGTCTGGCCTGCCTCGACAGCAGCACTCGTGGTGGCCTTGCCGTTCGCGTCGAAGATCTTCGCGTTGTTGAGCGCGTAGACGCCGCTCGTCAGCTTGTAGGCCTCATCGGTGGTGGTCATCTCGGCAGCGGAGTGGTCCTCGGAGACATTGTCAACCGTGAACTTGCCGGCGGGCTGGAGCTCAGCAGCCTGGACAGCGGAGACGCCGTTGTCGTCGCCGAGCATACGGAACTCGTACAGGCCGGGCAGCTCAGTGAGCTGAGCCAGGACGTCGTCCTTGACACCAAGCAGAACGACTTCGCCATTAATGGCAACCTCGATCAGCTTGTAGCCGTTGCGCCAGTTGTACTCCTTGTAGCCTTCCTTGACGAAGCCGATGACGGTGTCGGAGGAGTAGATCGCACCCTTCAGGTAGACGATATCCATGTAGCCGTCGCCGTTGGTATCGGTGTAGTCAGCCCAGGTAGCGGTGAGGGTCGGCAGAGCCTTGTAGCCGGTGTAGGCCTTGTAGGTGCCGTCGACGCCCTTGACCAGGAATCTGGTCTTCTCAGTCAGGTTGATGACCTTGCTGCCATCCTTGTCCTCGAGAGCCGCGGCACGGATGGTGTCGGTGGCGACGTGGGCATAGAAGTCTTCGTTGCTGGGCTTGCCTTCGATGCCGTCAACGAGCGTGTAGACGTCCTTGTTGTCGGTGCCGAGGTAGAGCTCATTATAGAAAGCGTCGTTGTTGATGTATGCGTCGTGGATCTTCTTGGCGTAGTCGGTCTCCTTGTCGAGCAGGTGGACAGGCGTCGGCGTGCCCTTGCACTCGGTGGAGATGGCAGCGATTTCCGCGTTGATCAGCTTCGCATCGAGGTCGACCAGAACGGCCTTGACCTTGTAGACGCCGTCAGCAGAAGCGGTGGCATCCCAGATCTTGTCGATGACGTACCAGTTGGAAGCGGCAGCGCCGACATCGGTACGGCCGATGACATTGCCGTAGAAGTCGAAGAACCAGGTGTACAGCTTGCCATTGTTCGCAATGTCCTTGGACTCTTCGAAGCCAAGAGCGAAGCGGCAGTTGTTCAGGTACTTGGTGGAGTCAATGGTGGTAGCCTCGAGCTGCCAGTTGTTGCCGTTGGCGCCGCGGAGAACGCCAGTCTTGTTCTGGGCGGTCTCAACGCGCTCAGCAGCCTCGGTCAGGAAGGAGTACCAGACGTTGACATAGGTGCCCTTGGTCAGGCTGGAATCGCCCTCGACCTCGGCCGGGACAGCCTGGCCCTTGCAGTCATACGCCTTGTCGTACAGCTCGATGGTCGCGGTAGCAGCCTTGCCGTGGGAGGCAGCAGTAGTCTTAGTGACCTTGCCGAGCCAGGTGTGGATCTCAGTGATCGCGTAGTCGACGTACTTTTCGCTGCCGTCAGGCATCACAACCGTGTTGTAGACCTTGAAGACCTGGGTCAGGGTGCCGGTGCAGCCATAGTCGGTGTCCTTGCACGCCTTGCCGACGTGGGTCATCTTGTAGTCTTGCTTCACGAGAGCGCCGTCAACAGCGTTGTAGGTGACTTTGAGGCTTCTGGTGGAGGTCTCGGGCAGGCCGATGTCCTTCAGCAGGTCGCACTCGTTGACGCCAACCTTGTACTCGGCCGCAGTCGCCAGGAGCTTCACATAGGACTTGCCGTTGAAGGTCCAGACGTAGCAGGGACGATAGAAAGCGTCGACGGTGAGGACGGAGCTGACGCCCATGGCCTGAGCCAGGGTGTGGCCAGCAGCGGAAACATGCTCGCCGGTGATGAACGCCTCGGTGTAGACGAAGTTGCCGTTCGCAACATCGGGGTCAGAAGTGCCGAACAGCTTGGCCTTCTGGCCGTACTCGACCATGTAACGGGTCAGGGCGTTGTAGATGATCTGTGCAGCCTCGTCACGCTTGACGGGGTCAGCAGCCTTCCAGCCCTTCGCCAGGCCAGCGGTCAGGCCGATCTGGTTCGCGCGCTCCAGGACGTTGATGTCCCAGCCGGTGCCCAGGTAGCCTTCCTTGGTGGAGTCGAACTCGAGGGTGTTCAGCATCATCTTGAGGAACTGCGTGCCGGTGAGGAGTCCTTCCGGAACATAGGTGGTGGCGGTCATACCGTCAGCCAGCTTGCAGACTCTGCAGTAGTTGATGTAGGCTCTTGCCCAGTGATCCTTGCTGTCGACGAACCAGTTGCCGGAGTTGGCATACAGGCTGCCGATGTCCTGGATCTTGCCGACGACAGTGGCGTTATGGATGATCGAAACGATCTTCGCCGCCTGTCCGCGGGTGAGGGTGCCCTTCGGCTGGAAAGTGCCATCGGGGAAACCGTCGAGAATGCCGAGTGCGGAGAGGATTTCAACAGCATCAGCATAAGCGATGTCGTCGGCGTCCTTGTAGTCCGCAGCACTGGCGGTGACGGCGATGCCCATCAGCATTGCGACGGCCAGAACCAGTGCAAGAACCTTTTTCAGATTCTTCATAAGATGTCCTCCTATTCAATATTTTGCACGCAGGGGAATTTGCCCCCTTGTGCAATTTCTACGGGAATCATAAATCAAAAACGCGCCCGCGTCAAGACGCCGGGCGCGTTTGTAATGTACTTGTAACATTGCGGCGGGAATGTAACGATCCGGCGCCCGCCCCGTCCGGGCGGCTCCGCACGGATCTGCCCCCGCCCGTTCTGACCGGAAAACGCGGGCGGCCCATCGGGAACACCCGGCAGGCGGCTGCCTTCCGGCGGACCTCGGCGGCGACGGCACATCCCTTCCAAGCAGCGGGCCGATCCCCGCCTGATCGGCGCCCGGGGCAGTTTTCCCCCGTTCGAGCGGATGTCCGCGCGTGAATGATTCTCGATGGATGCCTTGACGGAACAGAGATCCGAGCATCCTCTCGGCAAAGCCATTTGGTCTGCGTATGAAAAATCCGGCGGCAAAAACGAAGCGGCAGATGATTTCAAGGTGATCGCCGGGCAGGGCGTATCCGCCGTTGTCGATGGCAAAACCGTACTTGCAGGGAAAGAAGGCTTCATGCTGACGCAGGGAATCGACGTCAGCGCCTGCGCGGATCCCTGCGCTTCAGAGCTCAGCAAAGGAGCCACCGTCGTCTTTGTAGCGGCGGACAAAGAGCTCATCGGCTTTATCGCCCTTCTGGATACGCTGCGCGAAGATGCAAAACTACGATCGAAAAGCTTCAATCCGCGGGCATCACGCCAATGCTTTTGACAGGAGACAATGAACACGCTGCAGCTGCGATCGCGGACAGCGTGGGGATCCGGGATGTCCGCTCCAATCTTCTGCCTGAGGAGAAGATGAACATCATGAAAGGCTTTGCCGGCGGTGCAGAACCGATCTGCATGATCGGCGACGGCGTCAACGACGCCCTGGCCCTGGCAAGCGCCGACGCCGGGATCGCTATGGGTGGGATTGGCTCAGATATTGCAGTGGCGTCCGCAGACGCGGTTCTTGTCAGTGATGAGATCAAGCGGCTGCCATATCTGTTCAACCTCATGCAGAAGGTTATGAAGAAGGTGCATATCAACATCATTGCATCCTTGATCATCAACGTGACAGCTGTCGTATTGTCGGCGCTCGGCATCCTGAGTCCTGTAACAGGAGCATTGTGGCACAACTGCGGCTCTGTATTCGTGGTAGTGAATGCCGCCTTGCTCCTGCGGCTGAAAGACGAATAAACGCTCTGAAAAGATAATAGAAGCGTCGGTCGGTCGCAGCAGTATCCTAAAAACAAGGCATTTTTCATGCCTTTTCTCTGTGTTCCATAATCTGTCCGAGCTCGTGCTGCAAGTACACAGGCGAAACGGCAGCAGGTGGATTTGAGGCTGCTTCATACGCCGGCCCGGTCTTGAGTAACCCTTTTGCTTATATCGCTGCAAGCCCGACCGCGAAAGGTTCGGGCTTGCAGCGATCGTCCCATACGCCAGCGCTTCCTGTATGCCCGGCGCAGACTGTCAGTGATCCGGCGGCCTGCACCGGGCGCCTTTCTACATTATTAGGGGTTGATGTGCATGATACAATTTGAGTAGATTTGTTGCTGGCCGCTGTAAGGTTTGCAATTCCATGTCGTGTATAAGGGTGAAAGAAGGCGTTTCCCATGGATGATGAAAGTATCGTTCAGTTATATTGGGACAGAAACGAGTCTGCCATATCTGAATCATCAAAGAAATATGGCGCTTATTGCGCTTCAATCGCCCACAACATTTTGCCCAACATGGCAGACGCTGAAGAGTGTGTCAATGATACCTGGTTTCATGCATGGAGCGCTATGCCTCCGCACAGGCCATCCATATTAGCCACGTTTCTCGGAAAGATTACAAGGAACCTTTCGTTTGACCGATACAAGAAGCTCCACAGGGAAAAACGTGGGGGAAACAATATAGATGCTGCTCTGGATGAATTGGCTGAATGCGTTTCAGGGGTCGATGACACCGAGAGAAGGTGGGAAGAGAAAGAACTGAAAGAAGAAATCAACCGCTTTCTTTCCTCACTGTCCGAAGGCAAACGATACATCTTTATTTTGCGTTATTGGTATGTGGACAGCATAGCCGAGATTGCAAAACGCATGGACATCAGTGAAAACAATGTTTCTGTGGCACTTAGCCGCATCCGAACCAAATTAAGGGCCCGCCTTATCGAAAGGGGTTTTGATGTATGAAAAAAGAAGCGTTATTTGAAGCCATCGAAGACATTGATCCTGACAGTGTAAAAAAGGCTCGCGCTTACAAAGGACAGAAAAAGCCTGTATGGGCGGCCTGGGTCGCCGCAGCCGCCTGCGCAGCGATTATCCTTGGGGTGCTTTGGGGACTCCCGGCAATCAGAGATCCTGGTCACGGAAGCCCAAATTTACAATATCCGTCAGGCTTGATGACCGTCATGGCAGCTTATCCGGAACCTGTGGCTAAAACGCTTAGTGCCCAGGCGTTTATGGAAAGTGATGAGCGTTGGAATTGGCGGAGTTCCTACAGAGAGCTGGTATCTGAAACAGAAGGCCTTCAGGCCGACATGGAAGCATACAATACAGCCCTGATGGCACGGCTTTTGGTCTCGGAAAACGAAAACACGGTATGCTCTCCGCTGAGCACTTATATTGCTTTTGCTGTGTTGGCTGAGGTCTCTGATGGAAATACGCGGCAGCAAATATTAGATATGCTTGGCGTGCGTGATATCGAGACTCTCAGGTCGAACGTTTCCGCTCTGTGGGAGAGCAACTATGTTGATACGCCGGTGTTGAAAAGCCTGCTGGCGAACTCTATTTGGCTGAATAACAGCGTGAAGTATAATGAGAACACGCTGAATTCCTTGGCCGATCACTATTATGCCTCTGCATTCAGCGGAACGCCGGGGTCAGCGGAAATGGATGAGGCGCTTCGGACGTGGACAGATTCAAACACAGGAGAACTTTTCAGCGATTATACGAAGGATATGTCCATTGATTCCGAAACAGTTCTTGAGATCCTGTCCACGATATACTACAAAGCGATGTGGATCGATGAGTTCCGTGAGGAAAATACCACACAGGAGATCTTTCACGGCACAACCGGCGACACCACAGCAGACATGATGCACAGGACAGATATGATAGGGGTATACAGCTCTGATCATTTCATGTCGCTTAGTCTGAATCTCAATGACAGCGGAGCTATGTATTTCTTCCTTCCTAACGAAGGAACAGATGTTAATGCACTCGCTTCCGATCCGCACATCATGACTGCTCTTCATTGTGACGGAATGGCTGAAAACTGGTCGTCCCCCCTGGTTCATCTTTCTGTTCCAAAATTTAAAGTGTCTTGCAAAACCGATTTGATTGAAACTATCCGTGCACTCGGCCTGACAGATGCATTGGATTGTGAATTGTCCGATTTCACGCCTTTGACAACAGAAAGAGACGATCTATATTTGAGTAAAGCTGAACATGCTGCCATGATTGAGATTGACGAACATGGTGTAACGGGAGCGGCATATACAGAGCTTGCCCTTTCTGAAGAAGAAGCTGACCCTGATGATGAAATTGATTTTGTGCTGGATCGCCCATTTATGTTTATTGTCACAGGCCGGGATGGTTCGATCCTCTTTTCTGGAATTGTAAGAAATATCGACTGATACAGGAAGGCCACTCGGTACGATTCCGTCTGTTGCAGCGTGCTTTTTCAGGAAAGCGTGCTGCAAAGCGGAAATACGGAACAAGCAAAGCGCCCGGGAACCGTTGTATTTCAGCGGTTCCCGGGCACTTGTCA
>CADCOJ010000003.1 GCA_902803075.1 Oscillospiraceae bacterium
ATGCCGAAGGACGTCCTGTTCTCCGCCTCTGCCGTGCTGCGCTGCGGCGCGGATTATGTGCTGGACGCGCTCACGGACACGCTCACCCGCGCCGGATACAGCCGCACCAGTCTCGTGGAGGGGCCCGGCCAGTTTGCGCTGCGCGGCGGGATCCTGGACGTGTTTTCCCCGGCATATCCGCAGCCGATCCGCGCTGAGTTTTTCGGAGACTGCCTTGACGCCATGGGCTTTTTTGACGCCATCACCCAGCGCCGCACGGAGAATATCGAGCAGGCGGTCCTGCTCCCCATTGCCGAGACGCTGCCGCATCTGCATCCGGACGGCATCACGGGCCTGTGCGCGGATCTGCGTGCCATCGCCGCGCGCCAGCAGCGCCGCAAATCGCCCAACGCCGCGCTGATCGCCACCCTGCAGGCCGACTGCGAGGCGCTGGAAAATGAGGCGCTCTTCTCCGCCGCCGACCGCTATATGGCGCTCATCTACCCGGAGTTCGTCACCGCTGCCGACTATATCTCCCGCGACGCCATCGTCGCCTTCTGCGGCCACGGCAATCTCCAGCGCGCAGCCCACGCGCATACGGAGGAATTCGGTCTCCTGCTCGATTCGTTCCTGGCGTCCGGGACGCTGTTTGGCGAGCTGTGCGCCTACACCTGCTCCTTTGACGAGCTGGCCGAGCGCTTTGCAGGCCAGGGCACCGTCTATTTTGACAGCTTCCTCTCCGCGCGCTTCCCGGAAACGCTGCCGCCGAAGGTCCTGCTGTCGTTCACCGCGCGGCAGCTGCCCGGCTACGGCGGCAATCTGGATACCGCCGCCTCGGATCTCAAGAGCTATACCCAGGCAGGCTACGGCTCCGTTGTGCTGTGCGGCGGACGCCGGCGCGGCGAAATATTGAAGGAGCTGCTGCAGAAGCAGGGGCTCTCCGCCCTGCTGGCGTTCCCGCTGCAGGGCCTGCCGCAGCCCGGGCAGATCCTGATCTCAGACGGAAGCCTGCCTGCCGGGCTGGAATTTCCGACGCTCAAGCTCGCCGTGCTTACCGAAGGGCAGCTGCTCGCACGCACCGAGCGCAAACGGAAGCCCGCCAAAAAGGCCTCCAACCGAAAAAAACTGGAATCCTTTACCGACCTGGTGCCGGGCGACCTGGTGGTCCATGAGCACCACGGCATCGGCCGCTACGTCGGCATGGAGCAGATCCGCGTCGGCGGCGTGCTGAAAGACTATGTCAAGATCGCCTACCAGGGCACGGACTGCCTCTATGTTCCCGCCACGCAGCTCGACCTTGTGAGCAAATATATCGGTGCCGGCGAAGAGACCGCCGTCCGCCTCAACAAGCTCGGCGGCGACCAGTGGCAGAAGAGCAAGGCCAAGGCCAAGTCGGCGGCGAAGGAGCTTGCCGCCGGTCTCATCCAGCTCTATGCCGCGCGGCGCCGGCTGCCCGGCTATGCGTTTGCCGCAGACTCGCCGTGGCAGCAGGAATTTGAGGATCGCTTTGAATACGCCGAAACGGACGACCAGCTGCGCTGCATCGACGAAATCAAGCACGACATGGAATCGCCCGTCCCCATGGATCGCCTGCTGTGCGGCGACGTCGGCTTCGGCAAGACGGAGGTGGCGCTGCGCGCGGCAATGAAATGCGTGCTCGACGGCAAACAGGTGGCCATCCTTGTTCCGACCACCGTCCTGGCCCAGCAGCACTATCTGACCGCCGTGCACCGATTCTCGTCGTTCCCGGTGTCCATCGGCGTGCTGTCGCGGTTCTGCACGGCAGCCCAGCTCAAAAAAACAGTCGCAGGGCTTGCCTCCGGCAGCGTCGATCTGGTGGTCGGCACGCACAAGCTGCTGCAGAAGGATATTCATTTCAAGGATCTCGGCCTGCTCATCGTGGACGAGGAGCAGCGCTTCGGCGTCTCGCACAAGGAACGGCTCAAGGAACTTTCCCGCGGCGTCGACGTCTTAACACTGTCCGCAACGCCCATCCCGCGCACGCTCAATATGGCGCTGTCCGGCCTGCGGGATATGTCCACCATCGAGGAGCCGCCGCAGGACCGCTATCCCGTGCAGACCATCGTCCTGGAACACAACGACACGCTGCTGGCCGACGCCATGCGCCGCGAGCTTGCCCGCGGCGGACAGGTGTACTATCTGCACAACCGCGTTGAATCCATCGACCGCTGCGCCGCGCGCATCAAGCAGGCCATCCCTGAGGCGGAGATCTCCATCGCCCACGGCAAAATGAACGAGGAACAGCTCGGGGACGTCATGCAGGCCATGAGCGCCGGTGAGATCCAGATCCTCGTGTGCACCACCATCATCGAGACGGGCATCGACATCCCGAATGTCAATACACTCATCATCGAGGACGCCGACCGGCTCGGACTTGCGCAGCTGCACCAGCTCCGCGGACGCGTGGGCCGTTCGTCGCGCCATGCCTACGCATATTTCACGTTCCGGCGGGGAAAGGTGCTTTCAGAGGTCGCGGAAAAGCGGCTTGAGGCCATCCGCCAGTATGCGGAGTTCGGCTCCGGCTTCAAGATCGCCATGCGCGATCTGGAGATCCGCGGCACCGGCGATCTGCTCGGCGCGGAGCAGTCCGGCCACATGATGAGCGTCGGCTATGACATGTACCTCAAGCTGCTGGAGGACGCCGTGCTGGAGGAGCGCGGCGAGGAAGCGCTGAAGGAGCCGGAATGCACTGCCGATCTCACTGTCACGGCCAACATCGCCAAGACCTACGTTCCCTCCGGCGAGCAGCGGATGGATCTGTACCGCCGCATGGCCGCCATCCGCACGCAGCAGGACGCCGACGAGCTGCTTGACGAGATCGTTGACCGCTTCGGGGATCCCCCGAAGGGCGTCATGAACCTCATCGCCATTGCGCTTCTGCGCGCGCGGGCCGCGGCTGCCGGCATCACCGAGATCACCCAGCGCGAAGGTTCCATCAGTTTCGGGCTTGCAGCCATGGACTTTGCAGCGATCTCCGCCTGCTGCAGCGAAGCGGCGTTCAAAGGCCGCATCTTCTTTTCCGCCGGGAAGACGCCGGTCCTTTCCCTGAAGCTCCGTTCCGGCGAGGACCCTCTGAAGCTCTCGGAACAGCTCGTCGGCATATACGCGCAGCTGCGCGCACAAACCGCAAAATCTGCTGGGAATGGTAATTCTTAACTGAAATTTCAGAATTTTCGGGCCGATTCCCGTATGGAATAACATTGCAAAAGCGCAGCGTTTTCTGTATAATGTAGAATTATAGTAAACCAAATTTCGTTCACATCCTGCGCTGCGGGCCCCGGCCCGGCGCGCAGTTCATGACAGAACGACCGCCCGGCCTCCTGTGCCGTGCGGCGACTGGAGGGATTCCTATCAGAAAGAAAGGCAGATTTGAGGCCAGCCGCACTCCGCGGCGTCAGACCTCTGCGGAAAAAGCAGTACACGCGCAGAATCCGCGCAAAAAAGGCGCCGGCAAAACCGTCGCCATCACCCTGGCCGGGCTTGTGATCCTGGCCGCGCTGAGCGTATGCGCATACGGATATTATCTCCGTGGCAGCGACACCATCTTCCCCAACGTCTACGTTGCAAACGTCAACGTTGGCGGACTCAAGCGCGACGCCGCCGTCAGCGCCGTCACCTCCGCCTTTGACCAGCGGTTCGACAGCGACCATCTGACTGTCACGCTCCCCGACCGGACGATCTCCATCACGCCGGAGGTCACGCAGCAGGCGCTCAATCCGGAGCAGGCTGCGGACGCCGCCATGCGCTATGGCCGCGAGGGCGGACCGATCAATGCGCTGCTGACCTACCTGCGCGCAAAAAAGACGAACCACACCGTCGATCTTGATTCGGTCCTCAACCTGGACACCGCCTATATCCGCGAGCTGATCGATCAGACTGCGCGCGCCTGCGCTTCGGAAAAGATCGATCCCATCGTCAAGGTCGATGAAGAGAACCGCACCATCTCCGTGACTGTCGGCTCCCCGGAGATCCGGCTGAACGCGGACGCACTGTATGACGCCGTGCTCAAGCGCTTCTCCGAGGGTGATTTTACCGACCTCTCATTCTATTATGACACGGTCCCCTGCGAGCCGGTCGATCTGCAGCCGTACTACGACAAGTACTGCAAAGAGGTCAAGGACGCCTACTACGACACACAGACGCATGAGATCGTTGCCGAGGAAGTGGGCTACGGCTTCGACCCGACCTATTATGCCCAGCAGATCGCCATGGCCAAGCCCGGCGAGGTCGTCACCATCACGCTCGATCCCATCGAGCCCGAGGTCACGCAGGAGGAACTGAGCAAGCTGTACTTTGCCGACGTTCTCGGCAGCTGCGACAGCCCGCACACCGCCAATGCCGACCGCACCACCAACCTGACGCTGGCCTGCAAGGCGATCGACGGAACCATTGTCAACCCGGACGAGGAATTTTCCTTCAACCGCGTCGTCGGTGAGCGCACGCCGGAGAACGGCTACCGCAAAGCCGTCGTCTACGCCACAGGCGGCATCAGCGAGCCGGACTACGGCGGCGGCGTCTGTCAGGTCGCCTCAACGATCTATACCAGCTGCCTGTACGCCAATCTCAAGGTCACGCAGCGCGCGCCGCACATGTACCTGGTCACCTATGTCGAGGCCGGCATGGACGCAACCATCTACTGGCCCAGCATGGACCTCCGCTTCGTCAACAACACGGAATACCCCATCCGGATCGACGCCTCTGTTTCCGGCGGATATGTCCACATCAAGCTCGTCGGCACCAGGACCGAGCAGGACTATGACCACGTCAAGCTCCGCCATGAGACCATCTCCTCACTCTCTGCCAAGACTGTCATCGACAAGGGCAGCACCGACGACGGCAAGGAACGGGAGATCACCATCGTCAAGGGCGGCGGCCGGGACGCCTCCGGCAACCCGATCGACATCGCCGTAGACAGCAACGGCAACAAGTATGTGCTGGGCAGCCAGGTCAACAGCCCCTACGACGGCTACACCGTCAAGGCCTACCGCGGCTTCTATGATGCGGACGGCAAGCTCCTGCGCGAGGAGCTGCTGCACACCGACACCTACAACAGCCGCAACCGGTCCTTCTCCGCGACGCCGTACGTTGAGCCCATCATCCCCGATCCGGAGCCCTACCCGTATCCCGATCCAACCGATCCCACGGATCCTACGGACCCGACCGATCCCGGTTCCTCCGGCAGCGGTGAGGACTCCCCGCTCAATCCGTTCATCCCCGGCGGCATCTGGAACAATCCCTGAGCAGCCGCCCAACGCCACAAAACAAAACAGCCCGGCGCAGAAGCATTCTGCGCCGGGCTTCGCTTTTTTGACCCTCTGTTCATTCTGCGCGCCCGACACGGGCGCACGCAGCGTCATAGTCCGATTGCCCGCCGGTACCAGCGCCAGGCGCGGCCTGCAGACTGTGACCGGTATCCGTCATGCAGGGTGAATCCCACAGGGCCGCGCTTCAGAGCGTTCCTGTTCGGTCAAACGCAGAGGCAACGTTTTACCCCGGCGCTACTGCACGCGGTAGCCCGCCTCCAGCAACGACAGGATCGCCTGCCAAAACTCCTCGCAGGACGCAGGCAGAAGCCGGCTGTTCGGAATCTCGTGGAACGAGATGAGCTTCGCTTCGTCGTCGATCCAAGCCTGCGTCCGTTCCTCCTGCTGCAGGGGCTTCTTTGTCCTCATGGCGTCCTCCTGTTCTGTGCGTGCGGAAGCCGGAATGGCCGACTTTTGTCCTTGTAATTGTAACATAATTGTTACAATTTGTCAATATTTCGCAACTACATTTTTCCCTCTTCTTTTATAGAACGAAAAACAGGGCGGAATGTTGCGCCCTGTAAGAAAAAAATTTCCCGCGCCGGAGGATTTCCGGCGCGGGATCTGTTTTTGCTTACGACTGGAACTTTTTGCTTTCCAGAACGGCCTGGCGGTCGCAGCGGTTGTTTTTTTCGTTTTCCTCATGGCCCTTGACCCAGTGGCAGATGAGCGTATGGCGCTCGGTGAGCTCCAGAAGCGTCTGCCAGAGGTCGGGGTTGAGCGCGGGCTTTTTATCCGCTTTGACCCAGCCCCTGCGCTGCCAGCCGCGGGCCCATCCCTTCTCCAGCGCGTCAATGACATATTTGGAGTCGGAATAGAGCTCTACCCGGCAGGGCTCGCGCAGCGCCTCCAGGGCGCGGATGACCGCGGTCAGCTCCATGCGGTTGTTGGTGGTAGACGCCTCGCCGCCGGAGAGCTGCTTCTCCCGTCCGGCATATTCCAGAATCGCGCACCAGCCGCCGGGACCGGGATTGCCGGAGCATGCGCCGTCGGTATAGACGGTGACGGTCTTCATCGCGTCACGCCTCCGGCGTTTCTGCCGGCGCTTCCTCTGCCGTTTCCTCTGCGTCCTCGCGGTCCACCCGCTCGATGGAGATGACGCGGCTGCCCTGCTCCACACGCATGAGGATGACGCCCTGCGTGTCGCGCTTATAGACATTGATATCGGACACAGGCATGCGGATCAGAACGCCGCCGTTTTCGATCAGCATCACGTCGTCGCCGTCGGCTACGATGGCCACGCCGGCCACGCGGCCGGTTTTTGCCGTGATGTTGTAATTCTTCAGGCCCTTTCCGCCGCGGTACTGCGGGCGGCGCTCGCCGTCCTCGCCCAGGCGCATGTATTCCTCCATCTCGGTGCGCTTGCCGTAGCCGAATTCGGTCACGGTCAGAAGCTGCCGGCCGGACGCGGCAATGCCTGCGCCGACGACATAGTCGCCCTCCGAAAGCGTCATACCGCGCACACCTGCGGCGTCTCTGCCCATGATGCGCACGTCCTGCTCATTGAAGCAGATGGCCATGCCGTTGGCGCTGGCCAGCATGATGTCGTCCGAGCCAGTCGTTTTCATGACGGCGATGAGCTCATCGCCCTCCTGCAGCGTCAGCGCGCGGATGCCGGCCTTGCGGGCCGTGTGCAGATCGGCCAGCTCCACACGCTTGACTGTGCCGTTCTTCGTGACGAACAGGAGCTTGTCCTCATCAAAGTCGTGCACGGTGATGCCGGCGGTGACCTTTTCGCCCGGCTCAAGCGGAAGGATGTTCACAAGATTCGTACCACGGGCGGTACGCCCGGCCTCCGGGATCTGATAGCCCTTGCGGCGATGCACCTTGCCGAGATTTGTGAAGAAGAGGATGAAATCATGCGTCGACGCGGAGAACACGCCCTCGACAAAGTCCTCCTCGCGGGTGGTCATACCGGTCACGCCGCGGCCGCCGCGCTTCTGGCTGCGGTAGGTCGACGCGGGGACGCGCTTGATATAGCCGGCGTGCGAAAGCGTAAAGACGCACTGTTCCACCTCGATGAGATCCTCGTCGTCGATCTCCTCCTCCACGTCCTGAATCTCTGTGAGACGGTCGTCGCCATATTTGTCGCGGATGGAGATCAGCTCCTCCTTCAAAACGCCGCGCAGCAGCGCCTCGTCGGAAAGAAGGCTGTTGAGATAGGCGATGCGTTCCTCAAGCTCGCGGTACTCCGTCTCCAGCTTTTCCCGTTCCAGGCCCTGCAGGCGCTTGAGCTGCATATCGAGCACGACCTGCGCCTGGATCTCGCTCAGGGCGAAACGCGCCATCAGACGCTCCTTGGCGTCATCATAGCTCTCGCGGATGGTCTTGATGACCTCGTCGATGTTCTCCTCGGCAATGAGCAGGCCCTCCAGCACGTGCTGGCGTTCCAGCGCCTTTTTGAGATCAAACTTTGTCCGGCGGGTCAGGACCTCCTCCTGGAAGGCGAGATATTCGTCCAGGATATGGCGCAGGGACAGGATCCGCGGCTGCGTCTGGTTGTTGACCAGTGCAAGCATCGTCACGCCGAAGGTCGTCTGCATCTGCGTCTGTGAGAACAGGCGGTTCAGCACGACCTGCGCGTTGGCGTCCTTCTTGAGTTCGATGACAATGCGCATGCCGTTGCGGTCGGTTTCGTCGCGCAGGTCGGAGATGCCTTCCAGACGCTTATCGCGCACCTGGTCGGCAATGGCGGAGATGAGCATGCGTTTGTTGACCTGATAGGGGAGCTCGGTGACGATGATGCGTTCGCGGTTCTGGCCGAACTCCTCCAGCTCTGTCCGGGCGCGGACGGTGATCTTTCCGCGGCCGGTGGAATAGGCGGCGCGGATGCCGCTGCGGCCCATGATAATACCCTTTGTGGGGAAGTCCGGGCCCTTGATATGCTCCATGAGGTCGGCAAGATCCGCCTCAGGATTATCCAGGATACACACGCAGGCGTCGATGACCTCGCGGAGATTGTGCGGCGGGATGTTCGTCGCCATGCCGACGGCAATGCCGGACGAGCCGTTTACCAGCAGGTTCGGGAAGCGCGAGGGGAGCACGCGCGGCTCCTTTCTCGATTCATCGAAGTTGGGGTCCCAGTCAACGGTATCCTTTTCGATGTCGCGGAGCATCTCGTTGCAGAGCTTCGACATGCGCGCCTCGGTGTATCGGTAGGCCGCGGGGGGATCGCCGTCCACGGAGCCGAAGTTTCCGTGGCCGTCAACGAGCGGATAGCGCATGGAGAAATCCTGTGCCAGACGCACCATGGCGTCATAGACCGACGCGTCGCCGTGCGGATGGTAGCGGCCCAACACGTCGCCGACGCAGGTCGCGGATTTTTTGAACGGCTTGTCGGAGGTGAGGCCGTCCTCGTACAGCGCGTAGAGGATCCGCCGGTGGACGGGCTTGAGACCGTCGCGGACATCCGGCAGCGCGCGTCCGACGATGACGGACATGGCGTAGTCGATATACGACCGCTTCATCTCATGGACAAGCTCAGACTGCACGATGTGCTGATCCGGGAACATGATGTCCTCGGGCTTATAATCCTTTTTATGTGCCAAATCCCGTCACCTCCTCAGATATCCAGATTGACCACATATTTTGCATTTTCCTCAATGAACTCCTTGCGCGGCTCGACGGCTTCACCCATGAGCACGGTGAAGATCTGGTCGGCCTGCACGGCGTCCTCAAGCGTGATGCGGCGGAGCGTGCGGGTCGTGGGGTCCATGGTGGTCTCCCAGAGCTCGTGCGGGTTCATTTCGCCAAGGCCCTTATAGCGGGAGATGTCGATCTTCGCGTTGGGATTGCTCTCGCGCATTTCCGCCGAGATTTTGTCGCGCTCCTCGTCGGAGTAGGCCACGCGCGTGGTCTTTCCGCGCGTGAGCTTATACAGCGGCGGCACCGCCGAATAAACGTATCCCTGCTCAATGAGCGGCCGCATGAAGCGGAAGAAGAACGTCAGAAGGAGCGTGCGGATGTGCGAGCCGTCCACATCGGCATCGGCCATGATGATGACCTTGTGATACCGGAGCTTTTCCAGGTGGAATTCGTCTCCGATCCCGGCGCCGAGCGCGGTGATGACGGGCTGGAGCTTGTCATTGCCGTAGACCCTGTCGGCCCGTGCCTTTTCAACGTTCAGCATTTTGCCCCAGAGCGGCAGGATCGCCTGGAAGCGCGAGTCGCGCCCCTGCGTTGCAGAGCCGCCGGCGGAATCTCCCTCGACGATGTAGATCTCGGTCAGCGTCGGATCGGTATCGTTGCAGTCGCGCAGCTTGTCGGGCATCTGGCCGGATTCCAGGCCGGTCTTGCGCCGGATGGCCTCTCTGGCCTTTCTGGCGGCCTCGCGGGCGCGGCTGGCCATCATGGCCTTATCCAGGATTGCTTTACCCACAGCCGGGTTCTCCTCCAGGAAATCCGTCAGCTGCTGCGTGACGATGCTGTTGACCAGCGTGCGCATGGACGCGTTGCCCAGCTTGGCCTTTGTCTGGCCCTCAAACTGCGCATCGGTCAGCTTGACCGAGACGATGGCGGTCAGACCCTCGCGCACATCCTCGCCGGAGACCTTGTCGTCCGGCTTGATATAACCCTTTTTGAGTCCGTAGGCATTCAGTACGGACGTCAGCGCGCGCTTGAAGCCCTCCTCGTGCATGCCGCCTTCCGGTGTATGGATGTCGTTGGCAAAGGAGACGATCGTCTCGTTGAACGAATCGTTATACTGCAGCGCGACCTCGGCGGTGCTGTCGTCCTTTGTGCCGGACATATAGACGACGTCCTCATGCACCGGCGTCTTGTGGCGATTGTACCAGCGGACGAACTCGCGGATGCCGCCTTCATAGCACATGGAGTCCATGCGATCCTTTTCCGGCTTGGAGGCGGATTCGATGCGCGCATCACGGATGGTGATGTGCAGGCCGGCATTCAGGAACGCCTGCTCGCGCATGCGCGTGTGGAGCGTTTCATAGTCATATTCCAGCGTGTCGAACATCTCCGGGTCCGGCTTGAAGGTGACCTTCGTGCCGTGGGCGTCTGTGGTGCCGATGATCCGGAGCGGCTGCAGGATCTCGCCGCGGGAAAACTTCATCTGATGGATGTGTCCGTCGCGGCTGACCTCGACCTCCAGCCATTCCGACAGCGCGTTGACCACCGACGCACCGACGCCGTGCAGGCCGCCGGAGACTTTATAGCCGCCGCCGCCGAATTTTCCGCCGGCGTGCAGAACGGTATAGACGACCTCCAGCGCGGGCTTGCCCGTCTGCGCCTGGATATCCACGGGGATGCCGCGGCCGTCGTCGGTGACGGTGATGGTGTTGCCTTCGTTGATCGTGACAGACACATGGCGGCAATAGCCGGCCAGCGCTTCGTCGATGGCATTGTCCACGATCTCATAGACAAGGTGATGCAGGCCCGACACGCTGGTCGAGCCGATATACATGCCCGGTCGCTTGCGGACAGCCTCCAGGCCTTCAAGCACCTGGATCTGACTGGCGTCGTATTCCGTGTCTGTCACCTGCGGGTTTCTGGTTTCTTCACTCATATTGTTGCTCCTTTGCAGGGATGGGATCTGCGGCGGAAAGCGCGTCTGTGAAGCGCTTTTCCAGAACAGCGGCGTTGTATCTGGTCAGATACACGCGGCGGAGCCCATATTCCTGTGTTACAAGAAAGGATTTCGGAAGCGAGTCCGTCGCTTCCACGATCTGTCCGGCGGCCTGTGCCTCCGACAGCAGCTTCCGTGTCCATTTGGACGCAGTCGTATTATCCAGGTCAAAAATGCCGACGAGCGTCTCCGTGCGGACGGAAAAATCGCCGCCGATGTTCACATACATGCGCCTATACCTCCGTCGCACGGCCGCTGCGGATGAGGATGCTTTTCCCGAGACCCGTCAGCCGGTCCGGCTCACAGCAGGTGATGAGCACCTGCCCGGTCCTGATCTGGTTGAGCACAAAATCCTGCCGCTTCGCATCAAGCTCGGAAAGCACATCGTCCAGCAGCAGGACCGGCTCCTCGCCGGTATCCTTTTGGAAGATCGCCCGCTCCGCAAGCTTGAGGCTGATGGCCGTGGTGCGCGTCTGGCCCTGGGAGCCATACGCCTTGACAGACAGCCCGTCCAGCGCGGCGTCAAAATCGTCCTTGTGCGGGCCGGACAGGCACTGGCCGGACTCCAGCTCCGCATGCGCATGCGTCTGCTGGTGGTCGAGCAGCTGCTGAAAGATCTGTTTTTTGTCGGCAAACGGATCTGTGACCGTAGAGACGGTCTGATAGACAACGGTCAAATGCTCCGAACCACCGGAAAATGTGTCGTGGAACATGCGCGCCTGCGCCTCCAATTCGCGCAGATAGCGCGCGCGGTAGGAGATCAGGACGGCGCCCACCTGCGCCATGCGGAAATTGAACTCCGGCAGCGGCTCCAGCAGCGACGGTATATCAAAATGATCCTTCAGGATGCGCGCCTTGCTCTCATAAAGCTTCTGGTATTCCGCCAGCGCCTGCGCATAGCTTGGCCGCAGCTGGCAGAGCGCGGTATCCACAAGCTTTCTGCGGCCGGCCGCGCCCGATTTGAGAACGAGCAGATCATCCGGACAGAACAGCACCGTTGATAATACGCCCGGCAGCTCCGCGGCGGACCGCTGCTTGACACCGCCGATATAGAGCTGACGCGGCCGACGGGACGCAAAGAGAACTGCGCGCAGCGTCTGCTCCCGGCCGCCGGAAAACAGGCGGCAGCTGAGATCCGCAAACTCTGCGCCGAAGCGGATCAGCTCCTGGCTCCGCGCCGTGCGGAAGCTGCGCCCTGTGGAAAGAAACGAGACCGCCTCCAGCAGATTCGTCTTTCCCTGCGCGTTTTCCCCGACGATCAGATTGACGCCGGGATGAAAGTCCAGATGCAGCTGCTCATAGTTGCGGAAATCAAAAAGCTCGATGGTCTGAAGCTTCATAGCGCGTCTTCCGTAACGCGCCAGGTGTTGGAAAGGAACGAGACCGTGTCGCCCGGACGCAGCTTCTTTCCGCGCATGAGACATGCCTCACCGTTGACGCGCACCTCGCCGTTCTGGATCATGACCTTTGCCATGCCGCCGGATTCCACTGCGCTGCAGAGCTTGAGAAAATCCTGCAGCTTGATGAACTCGGTATGGATGGGAACGTCCATGACGGCGTCGGACAGCTTCTTCGTAATGCGAACCTTCATATCATTCCCCCGCTTTCAGACGCACGGGCAGGACCATATAGCTGTATCGGCCGCTGCCGTCGCAGGGGTTCATCACGATGGGGCTCAGACCGTTGACCAGCTCCAGCGTGCATTCGCTGTCCGGGATGGCGCGCAGCGCGTCGAGCAGGTACCGGCAGTTGAAGCCGATCTCCAGATCCTGTCCGTCGCCGGCGATCGTGCAGACGTCATGCGCCTCGCCGATGGTGGAAACAGAGCGGAAATCCGCGACCTGGTCTCCGAAGCGGCAGCGCACCGGGCTTTTGAGCTTTTCGGAGATCACAAGGCCGACACGCTCGATGGAATCGGTCAGCTGTGCGACATTTGCAGTCAGATGGATCGGCTGATTCTGCGGCAGCACACGCCGCCAGTCCAGGAATTCGCCCTCCAGCAGACGGCAGACCAGCGTCGCCTCCCCGATCGTGAACAGGATGTGCTTTGTTCCAAGGAAAAAGGTGCACGGCTCATCGCTGTCAGCCAGAATCTTTTCCGCTTCGCGCAGCGCGGCTGCCGGGACAACGAAGCGCATCGTACGCTCCGTCGGCGTATCCGGCGTCCATCTGCGCAGGGCCAGGCGGAAGCCGTCGACCGCGACGACGGTGATGGACGTCTCCTCGACCTCAAACAGGCAGCCTGTATGGATGGGGCGTGCCTGATTTTCGCTGACGGCGAAGCATGTACCGCCGATCATGGCCTTGAGCTCGCTCTGCGGCAGGCTGACGCCCTTTCCGGATTCGACCTCCGGGAGCTCCGGATAGTCGTCGGCGCTGAGCGCCGTGATGGTGAACGACGAAATGCCGCCGCGGATGGAGACCTTGAAGCTGTCGTCCACACTGACGCAGACCGTATCGTCCGGCAGCTTGCGGATGATGTCAAAAAACAGTCTGGCCGGCATGACGCAGCAGCCGGTCTCGCTGACCTGTGCGTCAAGGGAAACGGTGATGCCGGTCTCCAGGTTGTAGCCGGAGAGCGTGACCTTGATGCCGGCGCGCACGCAGATACCCTCAAGCGCGGGGATGGTGCTCTTTTGGGAGACCGTGCGGGAGGCGACGGAGATGGCGGAAACAAGAGCGTTTTTTTCACAGGTGAATTTCATCGTTGATACCTCCGTTTCTTCTTTCTGAAAGAAAGAAAGGATATGATTGAACAGTTTCAGAAGTAAAAAAAATTTATGTGGAAAAGCGGCGAAAGGCCGGATGTACAAACGTTTTTTTGTCCACAGGCGGATGTGCAGAAAAACAGGGGTTTTGAACAGCCGTTTTGTGAAACGGGCGTTTCACAGCTGTCCACAATCGGAGAAATGCGTTTGCACAGGGAAAAGTGGACAAAATCAGAGCTTGCTGTTGATATTGGCTGTGATCTCGCGGATGTTGTCGGCAATGCCGCTTTCCGCGTTGGGGATGGCGCTTTCAATCTTCGAGATGCTGTGGATGACCGTGGAATGGTCGCGGCTGAATTCCTTGCCGATGTCCGGCAGGGAAAGGTTCGTCATTTTCCGGATCAGGTACATGGCGACCTGCCGCGCCTCGGCAGTATTTTTGTTTTTCTGCGTGCTGCGGATGGTCTGTTCCTCCAGATTATAGAACCGGCAGACCTCGGAAATGATGAGCGGCGGCGTCGGAAGCGTCTCAGCCTTGCCCTTGAACATATCCTTGATGGCACGCGAGACGTTCTGAACGTTCAGCTCCATGCCGGTCAGATCGTGGTAGGCCAAAATCTTTTTGACGGTGCCTTCGATCTGGCGGACGTTTGATGTGATATTCTCGGCAATGTAGTCGCAGACCTCGTCGGGAAGATCGAGCCCAAGGGAAATGGATTTGTTTTTGATGATGGCCATGCGCGTTTCATAGTCCGGCGGCTGGATGTCTGCGATCAGGCCCCATTCAAAGCGCGTTCTCAGACGGTCCTCCAGGCGGAGGATCTCGTTCGGCGGGCGGTCGGAGGTCAGGACGATCTGATGATGCGATTCATAGAGGACGTTGAAGGTGTGGAAAAATTCCTCCTGCGTGGAGGTCTTGCCGGCAATGAATTGAATGTCATCGACCAGGAAAAGGTCCGCGCTGCGGTATTTGTTGTGGAATTCATTGCTCCGCCCTTCCTGGATGGCGGCGATCAGCTCATTGGTGAACTGATCGCCCTTGATATAGACGATGTTGTAATCCGGATGATTTTTGTGGATCGCGGAAGCAATGGCATAGAGCAGGTGCGTTTTGCCCAGGCCGGACGAGCCGTAAATGAAAAGCGGGTTGTATTTTGACGCCGGGTTGTTGGACACATAGAGCGCGGCTGCATGCGCATAGGTGTTCGAGGAGCCGACCACGAAGGTGTCGAAGGTGAACTGCGGGTTGAACTCGATAAAATTCGCTTTGTGCTCATGGGTCCGGTAGACGTCGATCTCCGTTTCGTCGAGGACGGAGATCTCCACATTGGAGTGGAAAAGCTCCTGCATGGCGTCGCGGATATAGCCGAGGCAGCGCGTGAGGATGATCTCCTTGCGGAACGACGAGGGAGAATAGAGGACCAGCTTTGTATCGGAGAGCTCCAGGATCTCCGTATCGTCAAACCATGTGGAGACCACCTGCGGCGTCAGGCGCGATTCCATGTGGCCAAGGATCTTGGCCCAGATGTATGCGGAGGAATACATGAAATTCTCCTTTCAGGCGGTCTTTTCAGCAGATGGAAAAGCCGAAAAATCATCACTCTATTCTACCATGTCTTTTCCAGTTTTTCAAGTGTGACACTATATTAAATAAGAATTATCGTAAAAACCTGAAAAAAAGGCAGCGCTCCCACTGGAGAGCGCTGCCTTTTTGACGATCGGATTCAGCTGCGCAGGAAGCCGAGATAGCGTGTGCCCTGGAAGCTCAGCCGTCCGCGGTCGCCCTCTGTGAGCATGCCGTATTCCTGTCCGGAGACGGAGAACTCCATACGGTCGCCGCTTTCGACTTCAAACGTCACATAGTAATCGGTCGAAGCATATGTGTGGTATCCGTGCGCGCCGGTGTGGTCGCCGGCAATGGCCTGCTGATGGTGCCGAACGTCCGTTCTGCGGCTGACGACGCGCGCGTCGACCGTAAGGCGCGGGGAACGGTTGTTGCTGCGCCACTGGCCCGCAGCGCGGATCAGCGTCAGAACGATCATTACAAAAACAAGCAGAAAAACAAGAAAAAACAAACCAGAAAGGAGAGAATACCATGGAAAAAACATGCTGCATGCCCCTTTTTCTGCATAAAAGATCACTGCGTCCGGTCCGTCTGCCACTGTGTGAGCGTGAGGATGTTCATCTCTTCCGGCCGGGTGGAGCCGTCCTGTGTCCGGACGCGGCTGAAGGCAAAATGGCGGAAGCCGCATTTTGCCTGTACGCGCGCGGACTGAAAATTGTCGGGAAAATGGCCGCAGAGCACGGCGTCCAGCCGGACCTCTTCAAACAGATACCGCAGCGTCTGCCGCACTGCCTCCGGCATCAGGCCCTGTCCCCAGAACGCTTTGGACAGCACATAGCCGATCTCCCGGCAGCGGAGCGGCGCAAGCTCCGGGAACTGCAGCTCGTCGTATTCCTCGATCCCGAGCGAGCCGATCACCTGGCCCTTGGAGACAAGCGCGAAGGTCTTTTTCTCCCGGATGAACCGATCAAGGATCAGCCGCGAGATCTCCCGGCTCTCATGCGGCGTCCAGCCGGCCATCTGGCCTACGCCGTCCACGGAGGCATAGGCATACAGGTCGTCCAGATCGGACATCCGCCAGGGGCGGAGCGTCAGCCGCGGCGTGGTCAGCACAGTGGCGCTGATGTCGATGGTTGGATTCATATTGCTTCCCTCATGTGACTGTGCGGTTTGTGTTCCAACGGTTCAGACGAACGAAACGCGCCTTTGTTCCGAACCGGTTTGATCATAAAAACCGGGAGTCCGGCTGCGGACTCCCGGTCCTGTTTCGGAGCCATCATTCAGCGGGGCTGAAGTCGTCCTTCCCAACGCCGCAGAGCTCGCAGGTGAAGTCGTCGGGGAGATCCTCCCACTTGGTGCCGGCCTCGTCCTCGTCATAGATCCAGCCGCAGACATTGCATACATATTTCATCCGGATTCACCTCCTTCTGCCGTCTGCCCGCGCCATGCGGCGCGGACGGTCGTCATGAGCAGTATACCATGGATCTGCCATTCGTGCAAGGAAAAGAAAAATACCGGATCGGCTTGTATTTGCAGTTGTGTTTTCGGGCGGAATATGTTAATTTGTTAAAAAATGCCTGTGGGCGGGAGGTATGGGATATGGCGGTGTGCGCAGAGGCCCTTCAGCAGGGCATGGTATCTTTCCGGCAATATGACCTTCGGATGTACGAACCGGACGGGTGCGGCCGCGTCTTTGTGCCGGCCGGACAGGGCGGCCGGTTCTGGTTTACCGGAGCAGGCGCGTCGTTGGCGTGGGCGGACAGTGAAAAGCATGTCCTTTCCGAGGTTCCGGCGCGCAGCCTGACCTGCCGTGCCGAGGGCTCGGATACGCCGGTCGCATACCGCTGCTGGGAGCTGCCGGACGGTGCGGCGTACGTTGTGCTGTGTCCGGCGGAGGGCGAAACGCCGTTTCTGCGCTCGTCGGATACGGATCGCTTTCCGCCGCTGTTCTGCATGGAAGGCGGCAGGGCCTGCGAGGCCGTGTTCCTTGCGGGAAGGCTCTGGACGCCGCAGGTGCAGACGCAGCTCGGCGTGTTTCTGGAGAACGCCGTCATGTCCATGCAGACGGGCGCAATGATCCCCTGCACGGGCGTCTATACGTCCGGACCGTGCGTGCTGAAGGCGGGCACCGTTCTGGATGTGAGCAACACGGCACTGACGCTCGGCCTGCGCGGCTTCGACGCCGCGGGACTCGTCTGCCTGGAGGGACGCACGCGCATCGAGTTGCCGCATGACTTTCTCGGCACGGTGTCCTACCGCGTCGGCAGCTGGAAATGGCCGGACGACGCACCGAATCTGGCGGAGCGGGATCTGTCCTACTTCATCCGCGTCATCACGCCTGAGGAGCGGGCGTCGAACCCCTGGCGCGGCAAGGTCTGGTATTCCTACGGCACGTCCATTTCCGACATCGGCCAGGGCGATGAGATCGGCAACAACGGCCATTCCGGCAAGTGGCCGCTGTATTTTGATGCTGTGAGCGATATGAAGCGCTGCAACGGCGCCATCGGTTCCGGCGGTATCCGGGATGATGCAAAGCACGGCGGAAACGTCAAAAAAAACCTGCTTCAGACGCCCTATGACTGCGATCTTGTGACGCTTGAGGTGATCCCCAACGACGATGCAGCAGAGATGGCGCATGTCGGGACGATCGAGGACACCGCCGGCACAACGATTTGCGGCGCATTCCGCCAGTGCTGCGAATACATCACCCGGCGCACGCGGGCAAAGTTTGTCGTTCTGTTCCTGGGCTGTGCGACGACCGACCGGCTCAACCAATATGCGCCGATCCAGCCGATGCAGCCGCGTGCGCTGGCCTACCGCGAGACTGTGCGCAGGCTGACGCAGATCGCCGAATGCTACGGCGTTCCGGTCATCGACGCGCAGAAGGAAGCCGCCAACTGGTGGCACAACCACAGGGGGATTCTGATGCGCGACCAGATCCATCTGAACTATCTCGGCGGAGAGGTGTTCGGCCGGTACCTGTGGAAAAAGATCCGCGCCATGGATCCGTATCCGCGTTTTCCGGACATCACGGAAGAATAAAAAAACCATGCGGCGGCCCGGAAGGGCCACCGCATGGTTGTCTGTGAACGTCTTACGGGATCAGAAGCTCCGCAAGCAGGGGCGCATGGTCGGAAACAGTCAGCTCCCGGTCCAGCATCTCGACATGCTCGATGCGGATGTTCGGGGAGACCACGATGTTGTCGCAGGGGTGACGGCTCTCTGTGGTAATGAAGCCGCTGTTTGCCATGGGGAAGCCGGCCTCCCGGAAGCATGCATACTCCTCCATCTCTACGGCGTTGTAGTCGCCGAAGGCGATAAAGGTCTGTTCGCTTTGGAACGCGCGGATCAGCGCAGCATATTCCTGCTGCCGTGTCTCCGGGCTGCGCGGCATCGGGTGGCTGTTGAAGACCGCGATCTGCCGCGTACCGACGGTGACGCGGTATTTCTGCTGCCGCCGCTCGGATATCGGCGCGAACGACGTCTCATAGACCGGCTCGGCCGGATACTTTGCGGCCAGCGCCAGGCCATGGCCGCCGTCGGAGACCGTATAGCCGAACGGGGCAAAAACCTCGTCCTCCGTCCGGCAGGTGTGGGCAAGGTCGAACCACGGGAAATACTCCTGCAGACCGATCAGATCGGCGGAAAAAGAGCTGTACAGCGCCTGCCAGCGCCGGCGCATCGTTTCCACCGTGTGGGCTTCATATCCGTTGCGGTAGGTGCGGTCCGGGAAAAGCTCCGTCCGGTCGAACGGATTGAGTCCCATGTGGCAGATGTTGTGTGTAACGACAAAAAGACGTGTCATGTGCAAGCTTCCTCCCTGTGTTTGTGATGTTTACCGGAGCGTCATTTCATACAGCCGGCAGATCCCCTCGCAGGCGCAGTAGCCAAGACGGGCGGAGGCCGGCATATCATGCAGGAACAGATCGAAGCTCATCCCATCCACGGCAAAGACCATCCGGTCCGTTTTGAGCTGTGCGCTGAGCGTGTGGGGTTCGTCCTCCGCCAGCGGGAAGCGCGCGCCGAGCACCAGATAGTGGGTCGTGTGCCGGTTTACGGTGTGGTGGCGCCAGACGTTCAGCCCGTGCTTCCAGATCACAGCCTCATAGAACTCCAGTGTGCGCAGGATGCCGTCTCCGTCGATCTCATGCGCATCGCAGATCAGCAGCATCGGCGCGCCGTAATCCTCAAAGCTGCACCGGACGGAGATCTGCGCGCCGGCAGTATATGTCTGCGGAGCAAGCAGGCCCATGTAATCAAATTCCTTCGGATCGCCGGGGACCTGGCTGTTTGCGATGCAATCCGCCTCCTGGCGGAATTTGGGCAGCGCGGCAAAGCGCCAGGAATAGGCATAGTCAAAGCCGGCGGCTTCCCATCCGCCGGGCGCAAAAGATACCGTCATGTCGTGATGAACCTCCTGAAAGACAGATCAAAGCCCGCACAGCCGGAAGGAAAAGGCTGGGAGCCCGTGATGATTATAGCGTACCGCAGCCCGGTTTGCAAGGCAGCCCGGACAAAAACGCGGGGAGAGACCTGCGCCTCTCCCCGCGTTTTTTGAAAGAACACTGCCCGGGATCAGAATCGGGAGGATCCCCAGAAGCAGGCTGCCGCAAGCAGCAGAAACACAGCCAGCCAGATGGTGTTGTCTCTCTGCAGCCGCTTGTATTCTTTGTGATCGTCGTCACGTCTCGAACGCATGATCAGAATCAGAAACACACTGAGCAGCGAAAACAGGATGCCGAGAACGATGAGAACGATCTTCAGTACGATCCGCATGCCGCTTACTTGAAGTAACGCTCCAGCAGACCCTTGAGCGCCTTGCCGTGGCGGGCCTCGTCGCGGGCCATCTCATGGACGGTGTCGTGAATGGCGTCCAGACCGTAGCGCTTGGCGCAGGAGGCCAGCTCGAACTTGCCCTGGGTGGCGCCGAACTCGCAGTCGACTCTCCACTTGAGGTTGTCCTTGGAGGTGGCCTTCATGTTGGGCTCCAGCTCCTCGCCGAGCAGCTCGGCAAACTTGGCGGCGTGCTCCGCCTCCTCAAAGGCGGCCTTTTCCCAGTACAGGCCGATCTCGGGATAGCCCTCGCGGTGGGCGATGCGGGCCATGCAGAGGTACATGCCGACCTCGGAGCAC
>CADCOJ010000004.1 GCA_902803075.1 Oscillospiraceae bacterium
ATCCGCTTGCTGCTCTTCTGGCTTCGACCTCCTTCCGGCGGAGGGGCAAGCGTTCCCGGAAAACGGGCAGGAGATCACCGTTACCGGTGAACTGGAAATGTATGAGGTGTATGAGGGCATCCAGGTCCTTCGTCTGAAGGACGCCGTGGTGGGGGCACAGCCATGAGCATCTGCAGCCGGTGTGCACCGACAGCCGTGTGAGCGAGAAAAAGCCCGGCTTTCGGAATACATGTGCCCGTTTCAGCAGTAAAATTGCGTTGTTGACCGCGCTGCTGATTGCTGCTACCTGTATGGTTCTGAATCTGCTTCGGAGAAAAAAGCTGGCTGCTCACGGCAATCGTCACGCTGCTCGGCGGTGTGGTCGCCTATTTTATCTGCGGCCTGTCTTTGAAGCCACTGAGGGAATTTTCATCCCAGGCTGAACAGGTTCAGGCGAAAAATTGACAGCAGCTCGTCTGAATGAAGACACGGTTCCGGAGTTCCGGACGCTCAGCCAGTCGATCAATCAGATGCTGGAACCATCGTGATCTGCGTCTGCGGTACGGGACAGGGCATCCCGGAGGACTGCCCGGGAAGGCATTTTCCAGCCCTTTTACCGTGTGGACAAGTCCCGTAGCCGCAGCATGGGCGGCGTGGATCTCGGCCTCGCGCTGGTCTGGGAGGTTGCCCGTCTCCATGGCGGCACGGTTATCATAGAAAAAAGCGGCGAGGACGGTACGGTGGTTGCCGTGACGCTGCCGCAAAACGGACAGGAGGAACGATTTGAAACGAATCTACGTTGCCGACGATGAGGCGGACATCCGCCAGTTGATCCAGAGTTTTTTGAGCGCGGAGGGCTACGAGGTGATGTGTTTCGCCTCCGGCGACGCGCTGCTGGAGGCGTTTGAGGCACAACCGGCCGATCTGTTGGTCTTGGACATTACGATGCCCGGCATGGACGGGCTATCCCTCTGCGCCGCCATCCGCAAGCGTTCGGACGTGCCCATCATTCTGCTGACGGCACGGGATACCGACGCCGATATGATTACCGGCTTTACCATGGGCTGCGACGACTATTTTACCAAGCCCTTTTCCATGGTGAAGCTCACGCTGCGCGTCAAGGCCATTTTCAGCCGCATGGCAGATGAGCAGGGCTCGGAGGCGCTTTCCTTCGGAGATCTCATGCTCCATTCTTCCAAACGGATCGTCTATCAGGGCGAGCAGGAACTGAAGCTGACCAACACCGAGTTTTCCCTCCTGAAGTATTTGATGGAGAATCAGGACAAGGTGGTATCCCGCGAGGAGCTTTTGAATCTTGTGTGGGGATATGACAACTTTGTGGAGACCCGTGCCACCGACGACATTGTCAAGCGGCTGAGGAAGAAACTGACGGCAGCTTCCTCCTCCGTGCTCATCGAGACTGTCTGGGGAATCGGCTTCCGGCTGAGAGAAATCGCATGACCAGGACGGGAACAAAACTGAAGACCGGCCTGTATGGGGTACCGATCCTCATGGTCTTCGTGATGGCGGTGATCATCTACATCGCGTTTCACTTAACCGTCAACATCTATGTTGCACGGCTGGCGAAACAAAATATTGAGGCACGCTTTGAGCGGTTGGATTCCTATTATCATGAGAGGGCTTACGAGGGATATTACGACCCCAGCTCAGATTTCATCATTACTGTCCATCACGTTATTCTGGACGACGCCGGACGGCTGCTGTCCCCTGATGCGGCGTGGGACGTTTCGGAGGAGCTGAGGCTGGCAAAGGAACTTTCGGCGCGCGTTGCTGACGGCAGCTTGGTTCTGAAGGACGGGCAGGGCCGAACTCTGAAGCTGGATAGGAACATCTATTATCTGATGCAGCGTACCTATCATGGGAAGTATGACAGGTCTTTCATCGTAAAGGGCGGAACGTCACGGACCTATCCCGTCCTGGCGTATACCGACATCACGCCCATCGCCGCCTTTCTGCGGGTATTGGATCGGGTATTTTTTCTCCTTGTGATGGGGCTATCTCTTGCGGCGGCCTTCTTCTTGCTATGGACAGGCAGAGGTCTCAACCATTCGTTCCAATTGTTGAAGGAATACATCATGAAGTCCGGCGAGCGGCAGGCGCTCTCCCGAATGACAACTCTTCCCTATATGGAGTTCAATGAGATTGCAGATACGATATTTCAAATGTCCCGTCAGCTTGAGGAAGTAGAAGCGGCCCAGGTGAAGTTCTTTCAGAACGCTTCCCATGAGCTGCGCACGCCGCTGACCGCGATCCGCGGGTATGCAGAGGGCATTGCCTCCGGCGTCATGCAGGATGTCGTCCCCTCGGCGAACATCATCATGGTCCACAGCGATAAAATGTCCGCTCTGGTGGATGAGCTTCTTTACGCCTCCAAAATGGATGCCTGCATGGAGTCGGTAGGAGACGCTCTCTTCGATCTGCGGGAGACGCTCCGCCGCTGCCTTTTGTCTGTGACCGGAGGCGCCAAGGAAAAAAATCTGCGTCTGGATCTCCACATGCACGCCGAGCCCATTCCTCTGCATGGGAGTGCGGAGATGATTGAGCGGGCATTGACCAATATCCTGTCCAACGCCGTCCGGTACGCACAGACGGAGATTGCCGTTTCCCTTTCTGTCGCAGAGGGAAATGCGATTATCACCATTGCAGATGACGGCGGAGGAATATCGGAGGAGGATCTTCCTCATATCTTTGAGCGGTTTTACAAGGGCCGCGGCGGCGTAACCGGGCTCGGATTGTCCATCACGCAGGAAGCCGTGCGCCGACATGGAGGGACTGTCTCGGCTTCAACACAGGGAGGACGAACAGTCTTTACGGTCACGCTGCCGCTGAAAACAGTGTAATCGCATCCTCTTGCCGCAGTTTCGCCGCAGTTCCGCACCGGGGTTCCGGAGATTTTCAGTTCCTTCCTGCGCTATGATGTGTTCAGACGGAACGGAACGGCCGCTCCGCAAAAACAAGTCATAGAAAGGAAGATTCAATCATGACAATCGCAAAAAACAAGTTTCTGACCGGAGCCCTCGCCCTTGCGCTGGTTGCCGCTATTGGGGTTTTCCCTGCTGTGTCAGCTCACGCGGCGTCGCTGAACACTGTTGACCCTTATGCGGGCGTTGAGTACGAGACGATTCAGACGCCGGCAGACACCGACATGGCTGAGTACGTCAAGGGCCTCACGATGCTGACGGAGAGTGAAAAGCAGCAACTCGTCGAGGAGAGCATCGCCGCGCAGCCCATCATCGACCGCAGAGCTGCTCTGGACGAGCAGATCGAGAACATCACCAACGACATTCTCTCGGGTGCTGAGAAGCTCTTTGCAGAGCGCGGGCAGATCATGGACAAGGACCAGGATCTCTGGACCAAGCTGTGGAACAATGCCAGCGATGAGCAGAAACAGCTGGATAACTACAGCGCCATCATTAAGGCGTCTGCCGCTCTGACGGATGCGGAGAAGGATGTGCTTCTGCGCTCCCAGGCCCGACTGGATCTTATCAATGCCAGCATCGACGGGTATTATGAAAAGGCCGCCGAAGCAACCGCTGAGCTGACCGCACAGCGCGACCAGGCCATCGCCGAGCTTCAGGAGCTTTACGCCAAGTCCGCGCACATCTGGGCCAAAGTTTACGGCGAGTAATCCCTGTACATGATTACCTGTGCCATGCATAGGAATCATTGAATAAGGCCGGTTCCCTTTTGGGAGCCGGCCTTTTGGGTATTCTTGTTTTCATTCGCTACATGACAGTGCATCTATCTTAATCTGGTTAGACAACAGGTTTTTTCTGAGCTTTTCCAATATCCCTTTTCCGCAGCGGGATACCGCCTGCTGAGAAGGCCTCATTACCCTTGCGGTTTCCGCTTGTGTGTAGCATGAGGCATATCGCAGTGAAATCAACGCCCTGCTCTCCCTCGCACATGACAACAGGCTCATGTGCGAAGGAAAGCAGGGCGGCTTGACTTTTCCCATGGTCTATGCTATAGTCAATAATGGTTAGGCATATCTAACCATCATTTTTGCCCATGGGTTAGCCTTAGCTAACTTCATGCAGACAGCAGATCGTTGAATGGTGGTGTGCATAAATCATATTATTGTTACACGAGAAAGGTATGGAATGGTTATATGATCTACAAAAAACTGAAAACCTATGTTCCGGAACGTGCTGCCTTTGCCGGTATCGGCGTTTTGCTCGCGCTGGCGGCTGCGGCGCTCTCCATCGCCAGCTATTATTGCCTCTATGGCTTCCTGCGGAAGGTTATCGTGGAGGCTGACGTAGCCGGCGCCGTGCCGGTGGCGGCGCGAGTCGTGGTCTTTTTGATTGCCAACACCGTGGTGTATTTCCTGGCGCTTTGGACCACCCACATGCTGGCCTTCCGGCTGGAGACGAACCTGAAAAAGCAGGGCATCCGGCATCTGATGGGAGCCTCCTTCAGCTTCTACGACAGAAACGAATCCGGCCGCATCCGCAAGATCATTGACGATAACACAGCGATGACCCACTCAAGCGTAGCGCACCTGATTCCGGATCTGACCACCGCTGTGTTCGCGCCGCTGCTGGGCATCCCGCTGGCCTTCCATGTGGACTGGCGGATGGGCGTGCTGTTCACCGTCAGCTTCCTGTCGGGGATGCTCTTCATCCGCAAGATGATGGGCGACCAGAACTTCATGAAGCAGTACATGGCGGCATCTGACAAGATGAATTCCGGCGCCGTAGAGTATGTACGCGGTATCCATGTGCTGAAGATCTTCAAGACCAGCGTGCAGTCCCTCAAGGAGTTTTACCGATCCGTCACGGAGTACGCAGATCTGGCCCTGCAGTACAGCATGAGCTGCCGGAGCTGGTATGTGCTCTTCCAGATCTTTTTCAACGCAGTGTTTCTGGTTACTTTATTCTTCGGCTATGGCGGCGGTACGGAACCGCGCGTACATCTCGCCAAATTCCTGTATTACGCTCTGTTCAACGGCGTGCTCTATCTGGCGCTGAACAAGGTGATGTATGTGGGCATGTATACCTATCAGGCCACTGCCTGCATTGAAAAAATCGAAACGCTGTTCAGTGAAATGGAGGAGAAAAAGCTCTCGTCTGGTCAGTGCGAGACTATGGAGGACACCTCCATCGAGTTCCGGGATGTGACCTTCGGCTATGAGGAGCAGAAGATCGTGGAACACCTCTTCCTGAAGCTGGAGAAAGGAAAGACTTACGCGCTCGTGGGAGCTTCCGGGTCCGGCAAATCCACACTGGCCAAGCTGATCTCAGGCTTCTACCAGCTGGACGGCGGGCAGATCCTCATAGGAGGACAGGACATCGGCGCATACTCCGAAAAGGCTCTGGCGCGGAATATTGCCAATGTGTTTCAGGATGCGAAACTGTTCAAAAAGAGCATCTATGAAAACGTGCGGCTTGGCCGTCCCGGCGCCAGTCGGGGCGAGGTGATGGAGGCGCTGCGGCTGGCTCAATGCGACGAGATTCTGGACAAGCTGGAGAGGCGGGAGCACACCGTCATCGGGTCAAAAGGCGTGCATCTGTCCGGCGGCGAGGTGCAGCGCATCGCCATTGCGCGGGCGATCCTGAAGGACGCGAAAATCATCATTCTGGATGAGGCTTCTGCCGCGGCGGACCCGGAAAATGAACATGAGCTGCAGCTGGCTTTTGCCAATCTCATGAAAGGCAAGACGGTCATCATGATCGCCCACCGGCTCAGCTCCATCACCGGCGTGAATGAGATCCTGGTGATCGACGAGGGAAAGGTGATCGAGCGCGGGAGCCACAAGCAGTTAATGGCTTATGACTCTGCCTATAAAAAGCTGCAGGAGGAATATGCACAGGCGAATGAATGGAGGGTGCGCGTATGAAGGCTTTGCTGAAACGGAAATTCAGTCTGACGGACAGCGGCGTGGAGGCCGTGCGGCGCGCGGCGTTCGCCTCCTTCCTGGTGAATGTGGGGTACATGGCGCTGATGCTGATCGCCATGCATTACGGCGACAATGTGCTGCAGGGCGTCATGAAGCCTGCGTGGTACTATCTGGGCATCATCGCTGTTACATTGGTGGTGCTGTACGTCATCATCGACCGTGAGTATGTGCTGACCTTCAACGCCACCTACGAGGAGGCTACTGCCCTGCGGCTGGAGATTGCAGAGCGGCTCCGCGAGCTGCCTCTGGCCTATTTCTCCCGGCATGATCTGAGCGATCTGGCGCAGACCATCATGCAGGATGTGACGGACATCGAGCACGCCATGAGCCATTCCATCCCCCGCTGCATCGCCTATGTCTTCTTCCTGATCGTCATGGCGATCCTGCTGCTGGTGTCCAACCCGGTCCTGGGCCTTGCCGCGCTGATTCCTTTGTCGGTTGGGCTTGTGTTGATGTTCCTGTCTCAAAAGGCCCAGAAGCGGTGGACGGAGAAGTACTTCTGGAAAACGCGGGAGACCACGGAGGCATTCCAGGAAGCCATCGAACTGCAGCGGGAGATCAAGAGCTGCGGCTTTGAGGAGGAAAACTACAAAGCGGTGGCAGCTTCTCTGGATAACGCCGAGCGGCTGCGGCTGCGCGCTGAGCTCACCCAGGCCATGCCGATCCTGCTTTCCACAGCGATTATGAAGCTGAGCATCGGCGTCATTGCCGTGGTCTCCGCAGCGCTTCTGCGGGCCAGTGCCGTGCAGCTCATCTATGTCATCGGCTTCCTGCTGGCCTCTATGCGCCTGGTGGACGCGGTGGGCGCCATGGAGGACTACTTTGCCGAGTTCTTTTATCTGGACGCCCGGGTGAAGCGCATCAACGAACTGCGCAATACCCCCACCCAGACGGGGATGGAGATCGACTTGAAGCATTTTGACGTGGAGCTGCGGGACGTGCACTTTGCCTATAATGAGGAGACAAATGTGGTCAACGGCGCCAGCTTTGTGGCAAAACAGAATCAGGTCACCGCCATCGTCGGTCCCTCCGGCTGCGGCAAGTCCACCATCCTGCGGCTCATCTCCCGGCTGTACGACTATGACAGCGGAAGCATCATCATCGACGGGCGGGACATCCGAAAGGTATCTACGGACGCTCTCTTTGACAAGGTGTCTTTCGTGTTCCAGGACGTAATCCTGTTCAACGCATCGGTGTTGGACAACATCCGCATGGGACGTCCGGACGCCACAGACGAGGAAGTTCGGCGGGCGGCAAGACAAGCCAACTGCGAGGAATTTGTCTTAAAGCTGCCTGAGGGGTACGACACACTCATCGGGGAAAACGGCAGCAAGCTCTCCGGCGGCGAGCGGCAGCGTATCTCCATTGCCCGGGCACTGCTGAAAAACGCGCCGATCCTCCTGCTGGACGAGATCAGCGCCAGCCTGGACGTGGAAAATGAGCGGAAGATCCAGGAGGCGCTGAACCGGCTGATTACTGGAAAGACGGTTATTATTGTTTCACACCGTCTCAAATCCATCGAGAAGGCGGATCAGATCGTAGTAATGGACTCCGGACGAGTGGACGCAGCAGGGACGCACGAAGAGTTGTTGGAGAAGTCTGCACTGTACCGCAGGCTGATCGAAAAATCCAGAATGACTGAGAGTTTCACCTATTGATTCAGCGAAAAAAGAAGAAGAACCAGGCTGAAGTCGGGTTCCGGATGGGTGCAGAGCTATGAAAGAAAACCTGCTTTCAAAACTTGAGAATGATCTTCTGATATGGGAGGTCTGCGCCGCCCGGCTCGTCGGCGTAAAGCACGGCCTGCTTATCGGACAGGCAGTAACAGAGCAGCTTGAAAGTGCCTCATTTCTCTTTGCCCGGGGAAAAACCGGATTGGTGACCGTGGATGAGCTCCCCTACCGAATGGAATCCAACTACCTGTTCCATGTCGCTGCGGATACGAGAATCGTCATTGAGGCCAAGGATGCGGAGGTGGAGTATTTTATCATTGCATACCATGCTGCACCGCTGCCGGGTGCCGGGCGTGAAATTGTTGGGCAAATACTGCGGCGAAACCCGTTTCAGCTCAGTTGGGGGTGCAGGACCCGAGATCCCGCCTTTTTCACCGCTCAGTTTACCCGCATGACAGATCTCTGGAGCGAAAAAACGGCGCTCTCCCGCATGGAGCTCACCGCCGTACTCTATACGGTGATCCACCGCTTCTATGACGCCTGCATCTCCGACAGCAAGCATGCGCCGATTGTGGACACCGCCTCCTATGTCAGTCAATACCTGCAGCGGAACTACGCCGAGACAGTCTCCCTTCAGAAGTTGGCGGATTCTCTCGGCATCACACGCTCTACGCTGCATGAGCAGTTCCGGCGCAAATACAAAACCGGTCCCCAGCAATATCTGACGCAGCTTCGCCTGGACGCCGCACGCAGAGCACTTGCGGACAGCCCTATGTCCATTGACGAGATTGCCGTTTCCTGCGGCCTTCGTGACAAAAGCTACCTGTCCCGGGTGTTCAAGGAGAAGTATGACGTATCCCCCAGCGCTTTTCGGACACGCGCAGCCTCAAACCCGGAGCGGTCCACCATGAAAAGCATTGTTCCACTGCATGTCTACGATGGCAAACGGGTGAAACCCGTGCTTGTCGAGAGCATGGGCCGATTGCACCGCTTCCATCGTACTCCGGAGCTGGTCGTCTGCCTGGACTATTCCGCGGCGGAGATGTGCGCTGCGCTGGGGGTTGCGGACAGGATTGCCGGCGTAACCTCTGCGGAAAGCGCCCTGATGGATTGCGCGGAGGTTTATCGCCCTGCAATCGCCAAAGCGCCCTTCCTGCCCGCCCAGACCTCCAACGGCCTTCCCACATTTTCTGCTGTTTGCGCCTGCAATCCGCAGTTGGTTATTGGCACCGCATATAGTTTCCACCGCTTCGGCGGCATTGCCGACGCGGAGGAGTTTGAGCGGCAAGGCATCCATGTCTATGCCATGAAGGCCACCTATACCCTGCGCTGCGGCTTTGAAAGCGTATATGAAGACCTGCGGAACCTGGGCAGGATCTTTGGGTGCGAGGGCCGTGCGGAAGAGCTCGTAGCGAAAATGACAGAGAAGGAGGCACAGCTGACGCGCCTGACAGAGGATATGACCGAGCCGGTGCGTGTATTTGTCTTCGATGCCGCTGTCACGGACAAGCCGCTGACCTGTGGACAGTCTCTGGAGAACCACATGATCCGCGCGGCAGGCGGCGTAAATGTCTCCGGAGACAGAGAGGGGCTGTTTATACCGGTCGAATGGTCGGAGGTGGCGGCGGCAGATCCCGAGATCATTCTTGTGCACTGCTTCCACACGGCAGAAGATGGCAGGCAGAAGATCGCGTTTTTGAAAAAGGTGCAGGAAATCGCATCGACAGCCGCTATCCGAGAGGGTCGATTCCTCCCCGTCGGCATCAAAAAGATCTTTCCAAGTGTGGATTGTGTGGATACGGCGCTTGCGTGGTTTTCGCAATTCCACAGCGGATTCTGACAAATATGCAACAGGCATCGGACAAATCTGCATTTACGAGCGAAGGGAAATCTGCTACACTTCTTTGCAACAGGAGATTGCTCAGAAAACGCAGTCCTGCTTTCATCAACGGACTGCGTTTTCTTCTCCTTGATAGTTAGCATTGTCTAACTATGTGGATTTCATGAAAGGATGTGGAATGATGAAGAAACGACTTCTTGCACTGTTCCTGTGCGCCGTGATGACAATCGGCCTGTGCGCCTGCGGGAACACACAAGGCCAAACAGGGACATCCGGCGGAGGTGATACAGACGAGCCGGTGGTCATTGAGAACATGGGGATCACCACCACCTACGAGAAGGCGCCAGAGCGCGCCGTGGCACTGTCCTACAGCATTGCGGAGATCATGGTGGCGCTGGGACTGAAGGACAAACTCGTTGCGGTGGCGCCCAGCATGTATATTTTGGATCAGGTATCGGAGGAATATCGGGCGGACGTTGGATCCCTGCCGCTTTTGGAAGGAAACTACGGGGTCCCGTCGCTGGAGACTGTGCTGGACACCAATGCGGAGTTTGTCTACGGAGATTCCTATTCCTTTTATGCCAGCAGCGTGGGCACTGCAGAAGACTTTCAGAAGGCCGGAGTGAAGATCTATGCCACAGAGGGCACCTATGCGGAAAACCCCACGTTTGAAAACACGTATCACGACATTCTGAACATCGGAAAGATCTTCCGCGTGGAGGAGCGGGCAGAGGAACTGGTGGCGGAGCTTCGCGCCAGGGAGACTGCCGTGAAGGACAAGGTCCGCGGTCTGGAGCCTGTGCCGGTCTTCTACTACGACTCGGATACCGGCGGCGGCGTGTCCATGTCTACCATCGGAAACACCGGCCTGCAGCTCTTTATGCTGGAGCTGGCCGGCTGCAGGAATGTGTTCGACGACGTGGAGGGCGAATTTATCTCCGTCTCCTGGGAGGACGTGATCACCCGGGACCCGGAATACATCCTGGTGTGCGACTACTACGGCAGCGGCTATGCGGAGGAGAAGATCGCAGAGCTGAAGAGCAATCCGGAAACGGCGGAGATGGATGCCGTCAAAAACGACCGCTTCCTCATTGTCCCCGGCCTTGCCATGTTCCCCAGCCTGGAAAATACGGATATGGTGGAACAAATCGCAAACGCGGTACATCCGTGAGCTTGCGCAGTCACCAAAGGGCCGGCTAAAACGCCGGTCCTTTTCACACAGTCTGATGAAAAGAGGTGAACGCACATGTTTATCAACCGCCATCTCATCGCGTTTGGCCGCGGCCATGGGGCGATGATCACGCGGACCTGCCTGCTTCAGCTTTTGCTCACTGCCTTCGGGACCATGATCTCACTGGGCATCGCCTTTATCGTGCGAATGCTCCAGGGGGAACAGCAGCTCCTGTTCTTTACCCGGATCTGGCAGATCTTTCTGGCGATCGCCCTGCTGCTGGCCGGTCGTTTTGTCCTGGCCAAATGGAAAACAGTCCTCTCGGAGCGGTGCAGCCTGGAAATCAAGGCGTCTTTGCGGGAGCGCCTTTTGCGCAAGCTGTTTTCTCTGGGGCCTGCCTATACGGGGCGGGAGCGGACCGGCAGCATTGCCGCCACCGTGTCCACCAAGACAGAGTATCTGAATGAGTATTATACGGCCTATCTTCCCTCCGCCGTGTCCGCGCTGCTCAACGCGCTGGTGCTGGTCTTTGTCTTAATGAGCCTGGATCCCCTGACGGCCTGGACCTGTGTTGTTGGCTGTGTGGGAATGACCGGCTGTCCCATGCTTTTTTACTTCCTGATGCGAAAGCGGGGCGAGTGGGAGATGCAGATGCACAGCGAGTATTACAGTGACTGTCTGGACAGCGTGCAGGGCATGCCCACCCTGAAGGCGTTCAACGCCAATGCCCGCCAGCGAGAGAAAATCCACGTCAAGGGCGAGGAGCTGCGCCGGGCGGTGATGGCACAGCTGCGGATCACCATGCTGGAAAACGTGGTGCTGCAATTCTTTATCGGCGTGGGGAGCGCCGTCTCCATCGCAGTGGCCGCCTGGCAGTGCGCTGCCGGCCGCATGGCTCAAAGCAGTCTGGTGTATGCGCTGTTTCTCATCGGAGCCTGCTTTGCACCCATGTCCACGCTGATCAACGCATGGCACCTGGGGTATCGCGGCGTGGTGGCCTCCTACTCCATTGTCGAGCTGCTGCATGCCAAAGGAAAGCTTTCTCTGTCGCCTCCGGGCGCAGAAGCAGTGGAGGCAGCGTTTGCCTTTGACGGAGATATCCGCTTTGACCATGTCTCCTTTGCCTATGATCCCAGAGACGGCGATGTGCTGCAGGACGTCAGCTTTACCGTTCCCCACGGCACCACCACGGCTCTGGTGGGGATGTCCGGCAGCGGGAAGTCCAC
>CADCOJ010000005.1 GCA_902803075.1 Oscillospiraceae bacterium
GGACTCTGACTCCGTTTGCGGGGGTTCGAATCCCTCATCCCCTGCCAAAGATGAAAAACCCTGCACCCCTTGTGGGTGCAGGGTTTTGTTATGGTTTATGATTCTTCCTGGTCACAGCGTTCATATTCTCGCCAATGATGGACAAAGGTTCCAAGCAGAAGCTTGTTCCTGGCAAGCGCAATTATGGATATGATCACCAGCAAAGGCATACAAATCCGCATAATCAAATCATCGGGAAGGATCCCGCCTGCTATCGTAGTACAGCCGAAAGCCAGCCCGATCAGTCTTTGGGACAAAAGGAACGCTTTCAGAGTTTTGCGTCTTTCAAGAAAACGAATCAATTTTTTTGAATATCCAAAAGTCGGTACGAAGAACTGAATAACTGCAGGTATAAACAGATACAATCCGTAGAAAAAAGGAAAATAATAAATGCGCACTCCATTTATCATGATGCGCACTCCTTTTATCATGATCATCTATTTATTAACCCTTCCAGATATGAATCGATTCCGAATTTTATCATTATTATCATTATAAAGAACACCCCAGTTGTAAGTTGCGGCATCAGCGATCATGCCTTAAATCAACGCTGTTGCCGCTTCGGTTGAGATATGCGAATCCTTATTTTCGATTTGCGAAATCCATGCTCCGTTTACGAAGCTAAAGCGTTTTACAGATCATCTTGACTGGCTGCCCCCGGTGATCTCCAGGGAATTACGAAAGCGCATAAGCCGACGATCGAACGTCTGGCTTATGCGCCTTCAGAAATGATTTTGATTTGTCTCTTCCATAACCGGGAACTGCACCATAGTCGCATCAGCGAAAAGAACTGCTTGCGAAAAGAACGATACACGACGCCACCTCCAATCCGATCAAATGTCAGATACGCAATGGTATCTGCAGTTTCATTATAGCATTTTTTCCTTGCCTATACAAGCGATTTTCTTTTCCATGGTCATTTCATGAGGAAAGGCTGTCTCTCATTCCGATGCGAACGCGCGGATGAGCTCTCCGATCCGCTTCCGGTGGACGATATAGGACCCGTGGTCCTCGCCCTCCAGGATCTGCAGCTCCGCTCCGGGGATCGTTGCGGCCAGGCGGCGCGTCTGCCGCGGCGTGATGATGTCCCGGCTCCCGGCCAGCACAAGCGTCCTGGCCCGGATCGCCCGCAGCGTCTCATCGGAGATATGGGGCTCCTGAAGCATGAGCGCGATTTTCGGGTCTTTTTTGAACAAATATGCGATGCGGAAGCGCAGGCGCAGCCCCGCCTTGACACCCTGAGGCGTCAGGTTCGCACCGCTGACGATGAGCGTCGCAATGCGTCGGCACCTTGCCGCCGCCAGCAGCGCGACGATACCGCCGTCGCTGAAGCCATAAACGGTCACATCCCGCAGATCCAGCTCATCCAGAAAAGCAACAAGATCCTCCGCCATATCCGCATAGTGCAGCTCGCTGACCGGCGTGCTCTGCCCATGGCCGCGGGAATCCAGAAGATAACACGCAAAGCGCTCTCCAAGAAGCTCTGCCGCTTCGGCAAAGATCGTATGATCCTCTCCGTTGCCGTGCAGCATTACGAGCGGCCTTCCTTCTCCGACCGTTTCATAGAACAGCCGGATACCGTTCACCTCTGCAAACACGGTCATTCCTCCCTTTCTGCCGTCAAGTCCGCGCTTCAAACCATGCGCGGAGTGAAACGCTTCTGACCGGATTATAGCAATTCCGGATGGATCGGTCAAATACAAACGGACGCAGGATACATTTTTCTGCATGGTCAAACGGAATTATCCCGTCACCGCGGAGCCTGTCCATGATACGGAAGCCGCCAAGATGCGTTTTCAAACGCAATGGCCAAAACGCCTCTCCGGAATGTGTCCGGAAGGGCGTTTCCTGATCTCACGGTACAGGCCGGATGATCGGGCGCTGGTCCAGTATGCCGTGCAGGCTGCCCTTGGAAAACACGATCCGGATCTGAGCATCCGCAGAGAAATAATCCTTCTCCGCCTCGATCAGGATATGCCATTGCGCCATATCCGCCGTACCGATTTCCGGCGCGTTCCTGCTGATCCGGATCTCGGGTTCGGGAGAATTTGAGATCGACGTGACAGTATGGCTGACGGAACCGCTTGTCTCCTCCAGCACAACGACGACCAACTGGTGCGTCCGGAACCATTGCTCGTCAAATCCTTGGATCGCCGTCTGGAAGGCATCATTCCCGGAAAGGGTGTAAAGGGATTCATATTCCGCGCAGTAGGCAGCCAGCGCCTCCGCGTCGTTCAGCACGGTCACGCGCGGATAGGCCTCTCCGGCGCGGTAGCCGTTCGTGCGGATGACCTGCGAGGCGGGCGGGTCCTCCTGTCCGGACGTATGCCAGGTGCCCGGCTGTTGCAGGAACTGTTCAAAGCCCGGCTCCGGCTGCTTTTCCGCTTCTCCCGACGATGCTTCCCCGGAAGCTGCGCTCTCTGCGTGTTCTTGCTTCGGTGCACCCGGCGCTGCAGGCTGCTCCGGCGCCGGATGCGCAGTGCAGCCCGCTGCAGTCAGAAGCAGGAGCACGGCAAGCAGGATGCAAAATCCTTGTTTCATGGCAGTCACCTCATCCATTCAGACGGAATTGCGCGCCGTTGGTTGCAGCGGGAGCAAAAATCGGCGCTCACCCGATGCAGTCCAGGACTTCGGAAAGGTCCTGGATCTGCCGGCAGCTTTCCGGCAGCGGCCCGGCGGGCACAGGCGACTGCGCGGTGCGAAGATACAGACTGTCGATCCCGGCTGCTGCCGCTCCGTGGCAGTCGCAGCGGTCGTCGTTTCCGATCATGAGACTGCGCGATGGGTCAAGCCCAAGCCGCAGGAGTTCCCGGAACATGGCCGGAGACGGTTTTTTAACGCCGATACGGCTGGAGATCAGGATATGATCGAAGGAACGCGCAAGGCCGAGCTGCCGCAGCTCCGGCAGCGTGAAGCTCGCCTGTGCGTTCGTCAGAAGAACAGTCTGTTTTCCGCTTTGCCGCAGGGCGCTGAGCACACGCTCCGCGCCGTCATACAGCCGCAGGCGCCGCGTGGAGCGCGCACGGAATGCGCGCGAGATTTCCGGCAGGTCACGCTCCGGGATCGTCACGCCGTGCGCCTGCGCCAGCATGCGCCAGACGTCCAGGATATCGATCTCCCCCGGGCCCGGGATGTTGTTCCGCTGCAGACGCTGCCTCTGCCTTTCCTCAAGCAATGCGCAGCACCGCCTGAACGATGCCTGCAGCGCCTGCGGCGGCGCATCGATCCCGCGCCGGGCCAATATGCCGGCAAACGACGCCCAGAGCGCAGGGTCTTCCTCGTCTGTCCGGATATCAACAAGCGTTCCGTACAAATCAAATACAAAGCTCTGATATATCTTTCTCATTTCAGCTCCTGCATGGTCCGCTCCACCCGGCCCTCAGACAGCAGCAAAACGGCGCACAGGGCGCTGCATGATGCAGCACGCTGTGCGCCGCAAGTCTGGTCAGTCGGATGGCTGCTCCGCAATCAGCTTTTTCAGCTCTTTCGTTTCATTTTCCACGTCTTTTTTCATTTGCCGGAGCGCCTCATGGTGCTCTGCTTCGGCACGGATGCGTTCCACATGACGCTCCGCCTCCGCATCCAGCATCTGCCTGGTGTCCCCTGCCGCCTTTTTGACTGCGCCGGCATCCGTACGCACGCGCTGGCGGATCTCATCAAGGCTCTGCCGCGCATGTCTGGTCGCCTCGCGGATCTCAGACCGGAGCTCCTGGCTGTCCGGTATGCTGCGGAGCTCCCGCTCCTTGATGCGGCGATAGAACGTATTCGGCTTCAGGTTCAGTTTGGCCATGGCCTGGCGGGCCGTGATCTGGCCGCTTTTCCAGAGTGTGACCACGGATTCGAACAACGTATCGTCCACATGGATGGGCACCCTGCCTTTATATCTGGCGCTCCGGGCTGTGGGATCCTTCGCATGCCGGTCCAATTCACCTAACGCACGGCAGACCGCAAAGAAATCGGCCCCCTGCGCAAGCCGCGTGTCCACGCCTTCCTTCTGGCTGACAAAGTCGGCGCCGCATGCGGAAATATGATGCACGGCAGACAACAGCTCCCTCAGATCCGACGCGGCCTCCGCGAAGCCCGGGATCTGGATGCAGTCGCCGGGCTGCAGCCGCGTCAATGCGTCCTGCAGGCTCTCCCGGTCGGTACAGTACAATGTGCTCACAACAATGCCCCCTCTGTTTATCGTTGTGCATATCATAGCACTGCGGCTCTTGTGTGTCAATAGATTTTATTTAATTTTGAAATATTTCATAATTTGTTTATATTTGAAATATCCCATGTCAGTTGCTGTCCCCGCCGCCTGCTGCCCGGGTCCGTCTGCCTTCTATTTTCCGTGCTGAAGCGGCCGGAGCGCGTCCGCCAACGCTGCGCGCAGCCCGGCGAACCAGCGTGCGTCGCGCGGGTAATGCGTCATGGTCATCTCCCCGCCCTCCCAGCTGTCGCGCAGCAGCTGCATAACGTGCGCCCGGCCGAGCTTCTGCTCCGCAAGACAGAGGAGTCTGTGATCCTGAAACGCTTCCCGCAGCACCATGCTGCGCACGGAGCCGACCGGCGTGCCGTCCGACCCCGGATAAACCAGAAACGGGTCGCCGGCCGGCCAGGATCCACAGCCGTCCGCCGTCTGCCATGGGTCGATCCGCCGGTGCGAGCGCTCGGAATTATAGAAATTGAAGCCCCAATGGAGAAACCCGGTCAGGTCATAACAATACAGAAGCGTCCCCAGAATGCGGCTGCGTGCAGAAGGCATGGCGATGAACCGGTTCGGAACATCCCGGATCTGACTGCAGCAGTAATAGGTCCAGAGCCCCTGCACATGCTCAGACACAAACGGCTCCAGGCGGTTTTCCGCAACGACCGGCGTCCGGATGAGCCCCTGCCGGTAGAAATCGATCTCACTCAGCGCGTCAATGACGTGACAGCCCTCCAGCAGATCCGCAACGGAATCCCTGGCTGCCTTCCATTGCTCCAGATTGCCGCGGTTCGGCTCGTCGGAGATATGGAACCAAGTGTGCTCCAGCATGCCGAGACCGCGCAGGTGTTCTTTGAGCTCCGGCAGCAGACAGCGGAGAAAGCGCGTATACGCTCCGCCAACGGCAGGCGTATCCCAGCCAAAGATCCGGACCGGGTGTCCATTCTGCTCCGCAATGACCTTCGGTGCGGCCTGCGCGCCCCACTGTGTAAAGAGGTGGCTGAGCTCGATCTCATGGATACCGTGCCGCAGGCACATGGCGATCCACCGGTCCAGGCGTGAAAAGTCGAAGCGGTATGCGTCGTTTTCCGCGAAGACCTGCAGCAGCTGACAGGTCGTCCGCTCTGCGCCGACTTCCGTGTCCAGCGCAGGCGTGAGCAGCGGCGTGAGCAGCATATTGACGCCGCAGTCGCGGGCGGCGCTGACAAACCTCTCCACAATGCGCCAGTGTTCTTCGCTCCAGGGCTCTGTATGATAGTAATCTGCCAGGCAGTCCGCATGGAACCACTCGGTATGCAGAACCGTCTGCTCCGGGAGAGGGTCCGCCTCGACCCGAAGAATCAGCTCCCGGCGAAAGATTTCCTGCCCCGCCGTGACGACGATCTGCAGCGGATAGTCTCCGGGCTGTGTGTCCGGCGCGACGCAGCGGTCGCACCAGAAGGCATCCCACTGCGTGCCGACACAGCGGAAAGCCGCCGGCTCCCCATCCTCCAGCGGGAGCAGTGCGTCCGGGAGCATGGCCGCGGTCTTTGCAAGATAGCTGTCATCGGCTCCGACGGATGCAGCCAGCAGGACCGGCATGAGCTGCTCTGCGCGCACGCGCAGGCCGTCCGCTCCGGGTCCTGCAGCGGACAGCACTGGCCGGACCTTGTGTCCGTCGCCGTCTGTCCGGCGGGCTGCGACCTGAAACGAAACCGTTTCTCCCGGCCAGGCACGCAGGATGTTCTCTGCAAGAGGGTGCGGCTGCATGCCGGGCAGGATCTTTTCCAAACTGTCTGTGACACACACTTCAAATCTGTCCATACGCTTTCTCCTGTTCCGCCGCGGCTCGTTCTGCCCACAGGATGCGCCGCAGCTCAGTCGGTCATGTTCTCCGGATCGCACATCCGGGATTGCAGGATAAGCCCCGGCTGTCTGTGCTGGGGCGGAGGCGCCATTTCAGTTGCTTTCTTCGAGTCTTTGCTGTACCAGCTCTGCCGCAATGCGAACGCAGTCATCGCAGGAGCAGAGCGGGCGGCCTGTGCCGAGCCCCTTCAGATCCCTGCAGCGGACGGCTCCGGTCTGCGCATGGAAGCGCGCAAGGAGCGTTCTTGCATCCGCGGCCAGCGGAGCGCCGCGGAAAAGCGCTCTGCCGAGCACCATCTGCGCCGCGCACAGTGCGCCGCAGGTCGCCTCCATGCAGCCCATGCCTCCGCCGAACGCCGCGCCGAGCTGCCGCAGTGTCTGCTCCTCCATCCCCATTTCATCTGCGAATGCCAGCAGCACCGCCTGAGCGCAGTTGCTGCCGCTGTGTTTGAACTCCAGCGCTGTCTGTGCGCGATCCATATCCCTGCCTCCGTTTTCCCTTCGATCTGCAAAAAACGGGCCGCACAGGGAAAAACCTGTGGCAGCCCGTTTTCCGGTCTGTGAATCCATTATAGCCGATCCGCGCGCATTTGAACAGTGAAATCTCTGCCTCAGATCAGAACTTCACCATCCTGTGCCGCAAGCTCGCCCTGCAGGAACACCTGCTTCACATGCACTGCGTCGTCGATGACGATCAGATTTGCCGTTTTGCCGACCTTCAGGCTCCCGACGCGGTCGTCGATGCCAAGGAGCCTGGCCGGGTTCAGCGTTGCCATACGGATTGCATGGCAAAGACCATAGCCGGTGTGGGTCATGAGGTTCCGGACGCCGTTCTCAAGCGTCATGCGGCTGCCGGCCAGCATGCCCTCATCGTCATAGTTGAGATCCGGGCCGTACCAAATCCCCATCTGCTCGTTGTTTTTGTGGTTTGTGCGCGACGGCATGGAATCTGTGATGAGGCAGATGCGCTCCACACCCTTTGTGCGCACGATGAGCTTTACAAGGTCCGGCGGCACATGGATGCCGACCTCGTCGCAGATCAGCTCGGCGTACATATCCGGCTCATAGAGGCAATACTGGTCGCCGCCGGCGCCGGGCGTTCCCTGCGCACGGCCGCTGGCCTGCCCGGCGTCCGTGATGTGCGTGCGCACTTTGACGCCGTAGTGGGCCAGCGCACGAATCGCCTCCGATGTAGACCAGGAATGGCCGTGCGCAAAAATGGCATGCGGGGTATGCTCCTTCGCATAGCGCATGAACGACTCGATGTTCTCGCGTTCCGGGTCGATGGCCCAGACGCGCACCATGTCGCCAAAGGCGTCGATCAGTGCGCGGTAATCCTCCTCACGGACAGCGCCGCTCCATTTCATCTCGTTCTGGAAGCTGCCGGACAGGCTCATGAACGGGCCCTCCATATACAGGCCGTCCATGCAGCGCCCGGCGCCTGTTTTGGATGCTTCACGCACTCTGGCTGCGCCTGCGATCATCATTTCGCGGTCCAGATTGTGATAAAACGTCGGGAGGATCGTGGTCTCGCCATGGCGCAGGAAATACCGCGCACAGTAGGTCGGGTCCTCTGCAAGCAGCCAGTCCCCGCCGCCGTGGTTGTGGATGTCGATGAGTCCCGGCGCGGTATACATGCCGCCTGCGTCCAGGATCTCGGCATCCGGCGGAACTGCGACGTCCCCGGCCCTGCCGACCTGCGTGATGCGGTCGTCTTCAAAGACCAACGCACCGTCCCAGATGATGCCGTCCTCCATAACAAGCTTTGTGTTGACAATGGCGTGTTTCATGTCTGCTCCTTTCCACGCGCTCAAAATGCGATCAGGTCCATCGGCTCAATGGGTCTGGCCATATCCTCGCTGACATAGATGGTGCCCTTCGTCAGCTGATAGATGGAGGCGGGCACCTCCATGCAGACGGGGCCATAAAGCTGCAGGCGCGAGATCATGCGCTCCCATGAGCTGTACCCGCCCACATTGCCGAGATCATGACGCTCCAGATGGTCGCGGGCGTGGATCACGTCCCACGGGCCAATGGAAACGGAATAACGCGGCGTGTGCCAGAGGGCCGCGCCGCCGCCGGAATTCTGCTGAATGGTCAGGCGGTGGTTGTCCACAAAACCGGCCTTGATCGTCAGGAACTCCTCCAGGTCGTTCGCTTTGAATTTTTTCGTGTGCGGATCGATGAACGCCGTATGGCCGATCCATCCCGTCGCGGATACGATCAGGTCCGCGCCGCCTCCGCCCTCCTCCGCGATCATGTCGGAATAGCGGTCGATGTTGTCATTGGTGTAGTAATGCATCTGCCGAAGCGGCGGGCGAAGATCCTCCCGAAAGCTCAGATAAAACTCGGTCATGAAGTGGCCGCCCAGAGAACGGTACCAGCTGATCGGCGCCACATGCCCGTCTTCATCGGCATACTCGTCCATGCAGAAGGCATGGATGTTGCGCCCGGAGACATTGAAGACGTTGCACATCTCCGCCACGGAGACATAGATGTCCCGCCAGGAGTTCGGAAAAACGATGACCGTCTTTTTGTCCTCGACATCGGAGCGCCAGATCCAGTTGAACAGCTCGCAGGCAACGGCGCTGGACGGATGCGGGACGACGCGGACAGCGTAGCCGTTCTCATTGGTGATCTCCATCTCCTCCCGGCGGATGTTCCTGCAGTATTCCAGAACAGCCTTGTCCTGCGTGGGAAGCCACGAAGCCGGTGCAAAATCAAACAGTGCGCGGTTCATGCAGTCCTCCCCCTTCCTGTTCCTCGCGGCTGCGAATGGCCGCAAGCGTGTCAAGAATGTCGAAGTCCGGTTCTGTCTGCGGCGCGGCAGCCACAGCGGGTGAAACATAGCAGGCGCCCGCGTGCAGGCGCATGAGCGAGCCGGGGTTTTCCGGGCAGATCGGACCGAAAAGCGCAAGGCGCAGCGGGAATTTCTGATGTGCGGGATTTCCTCCGCATGCCGTCAGGTATTCCACATCGATCCAGCGTTTTGCAGCAAGCAGATCCCGCGGGCCGACCGTTGCTGCACGCGGCGGGACGTTGGCAATGTCTCCGGAGCACCCGAACATGCCGCGCAGTGAGTCGTGGGCGATCATTTCCGCCATGGGCGTCACGATCCGCGAGCCAATGGCCCGGAATTCCGCAAGCGACTGCGCAGGAAAGCCCTCCGGATCGATCGCGCCGATACCGCCGGACCAGCTCAGCGTCGTGTAAGCCACGTCTGCGCCGCCCAGCGCCTCCAGCTCAGCGGAATAGGATCCTGCATTTTCGGACGAGAAGAAGTGGATCTGCTCCATTGGCATGCGCAGGTGCTCCTGCAGCCGCTCATAAAAATAACGCATGAAGTGACCGGAGCGGCTGTATGGGCTCTGCCACGGGGCGACCTCGTTCTTTTCATTTGCATATTCATAGAGGAAAAAAACATGGACATTGCGCGCCGAGACCTGATACTTGTTGAGCGCCTCCGTAACGCTGATAAACACCGCGTTTTCCGGAGACGGCAGGATCACCGTGAGCCGTTCGTCCTTCACATCGGACAGGTGTATCCGCTGGAACAGGTCGATCGCAAAATAATTGTGCACGTCGCGGACGATCTTCAACTCAAACTCCGGATTCTCAAAGCCGTTCCCCTGGCGGGCATACATGTCCTCGTTGACAACCGCGTCCAGGACGGCTGTGTCCTGGATCGGGAGCCATTCAGCCGGTGCAAAGCGGAAGGTGTTAAAAAATGACAATCCGATCCCTCCTTGTCTTTTTTTCTTACTTGTAGTATAGTGGAATCCGGACAAACGCGCTTGCACTTTTGTATTTTGATTTTATGTTTTTGACATTTTCCCGGACTGGAGGTGTTGGTTTTGGAAGTGCCGATCCGATATGAAACATACCGTCTGTCGCGGGTTGTAAGCATCTATGCCATTGTTTCCGCAGACTATCTTGACGGGGTGACGACCAGCAGCGACACCCACACCCACGCGCATGCATGGGAGCTCTGCCACTGCATCCGCGGGGAAATGCGCGTGCGGCAGGACGAGGCTTGCTTTCTGCTGCACGGCGGGGAGTGTCTGTTGATCCCTCCCGGCGCCGAGCACAACGTCAACGTCATCCAGCCCGACGCACGCTGCTTTGTCGTCTCCTTCACCTGCATGGACTCCTATCTTGCCATGCTGCGCGACCAGATCATCCAGACAAACGCACGTCAGCGGCAGCAGGTCCAGGCGATCCTTTCCGAGCTGCGCTCGGCCTTTGAGCTGGAGCACGCGCAGGTGCGCGTGCATCACTTCACGCCCAGCACCAGCTCGCTGCTCGGCGCGGAGCAGTTGATCTGCTGCTATCTGGAGGAGATCCTCATTGAAATGCTGCGCTCGCTCATCCGTCAGGAGAGCGCCCAGGGGCGTCACCCGGATCTGGAAGCTGCCGCGCAGAGCTATCTGGCCGGACGCGTTGAAGCGTATATCCGGGCAAATGTGGACAAGCCCCTTTCCGTTCAGCAGATCGCCGCGCACTTCCATTACAGCCGCGCGCGGCTCGGGAGCCTGTATAAGCGCGCTTCCGGGCAGACCGTCGGTCAGACGATCACGCAGACCAAGCTCGACCGGGCAAAGGAGCTTCTGGCTGCAGGTGAAAAGAGCGTCACGGAGATCTCTGAAGAACTTGGGTTCTCCTCTGCCCAGTATTTTTCCAGGAAGTTCTCCAAAGAGGCGGGCTGCCCGCCGTCACAGTATGCAGGAAATTTGCTCAATACGCCGTAGCGTGAGCCGGCAGCGGATTACAGGAGTCATAAAATGGATGGATTTGAACTTCAGAAGCAGGGCCTGCTCTATGGCCTGGACGAAGGTCTCCGGCAGACCCACCTGAACAGCAAGCGCATTGTGCGGCTGCTCAACAGCACACTCGAAACGGAGAACGACCGCCGGCGTGAGCTGGTCCGGGAGCTCTTTGCCAGCGCTGGTGAGGGCGCATATGTGGAGCCTCCGTTCCATTGCGACTACGGCGTCAATACACGCGTCGGACGCATGTTTTACTGCAACTATGACTGCGTGTTTCTCGACTGCGGCTCGATCACCATCGGCGACTATGTGATGCTGGGGCCGAAGGTCGCGCTGTATGCGGTGGGGCACCCCATCGACGCGCAGGTGCGCCAGACGTTTCTGGAGTTCGGCAGGCCCATTGTGATCGGCGACCGCGTCTGGATCGGCGGAAGCGCCGTTATCTGCCCGGGCGTGACCATTGGTGAGAACACCGTCATCGGTGCGGGCAGCGTCGTGACGCACGACATTCCTGCAAACGTTGTTGCGGCGGGAAACCCTTGCCGTGTGATCCGTCCCATCACGCAGGACGACGCAGACTACTGGCAGAAGCAGCTTGCCCTCTATCAGGAACTGACCCGGCACGACTGATGGCTGAGCCGCAGCAGGGCGCACAGCTTTACATGGCTGTGCGCCCTGTGTTTATGTGTTCTGCGTTCCGCCGAGGATCTGCTCGGTATAGCGGACCGTCTCCATGGCGTCGGCGGCATATTTGTCCGCGCCGATCCTGTCCGCATACGCCTGCGTCAGCACCGCGCCGCCCACCACGATCCTGCACCACGGCGCACGCTGCCGGAGCAGGCGGATGGTCTGCTCCATGGCGGGCACCGTCGTCGTCATAAGCGCGGAGAGCCCAGCCAGCGGCGCATGGAGCGCACAGACCGTATCTGCAATCTGCTCCGGCGGGACATCCTTGCCGAGATCCACGACGCGGATGCCGTAGTTTTCCAGCAGCAGCTTCACGATATTTTTACCGATGTCGTGAATGTCGCCGCGCACCGTCGCCAGCACAAAGGGCCCGCGTTCGGGCGCCGCGCCGCCCGCCCCGCTCATATACGCGCGGATACGCTCAAACGCGCATTTCGCAGCCTCCGCGCTCATGAGCAGCTGCGGCAGGTAGACAGTCTTTTGCTCAAAGCCGACGCCGACGGCATTGAGCGCAGGAATGATCTCCCCGCTGACGATCTGCATCGGCTGCATGGTCTGCAGCAAGGTGTCCGTGCGCTCCGCCGCCGCCTCCTTCAGCCCCTTTTCGATGGCGCGCTGCAGCTCGCTCTGCGCTTCGCGCGCGCTCGGCGCAGAAGCCGAATGCGCTGAGGCGGCCGGTGCGCTCAGGCGCGGCGCGGCCTCAATATACTCTTTGCAGTTTTCATCCAGCCCCATAAGCGCCCGGTAGGCATAATACGTCTTCATCATCTCGCCGGAGGCCGGATTCATGATCGCGGCCGAGAGTCCGTTCGCGAGCGCGAGGGCATAAAAGGCGCCGTTCATGACGTCACGGCCAGGCAGTCCGAAGGAGACATTGGATACGCCGAGGATGGTGTGGCAGCCCAGCTCCTCCCGGATGCGCCGCAGCGCAGCCAGTGTCACGCGCGCGGCCGCCGGTTCGGCGCTGACCGTCATAGCAAGCGTGTCGAACACGATGTCACGCTTCGGGATGCCGTATTCCGCCGCCTTTGCAAGGATGTTCCGTGCGATCTGCACGCGGCCCTCCGCCGTGGACGGGATGCCGCTGTCGTCCAGCGTGAGCGCGACCACCACGCCGCCATATTTCCGGACCAACGGGAACACGGCCTCCATGCTGCTTTGCTTTCCGTTCACGGAGTTGATCACAGCCTTGCCGTTATAGACACGGAGCGCAGCCTCCATCGCCTGCGGGCTGGAGGTGTCGATCTGAAGCGGCAGATCGACGACGGCCTGCAGCTCCTGGACGCAGCGCCGGAGCGTTTCCGTCTCGTCAAGATCCGGTAGCCCCGCATTGACATCCAGGATCTGCACGCCGGCCTCCTGCTGTCTGACGCCCTCGGAAAGGATATAGGAAACATCGTTCTCACGCAGCGCCTGCTTCAGACGCGGCTTGCCTGTGGGGTTGATGCGCTCTCCGATCAGAACGGGGCCGTCCCCGAACAAAACCGCATGCGTATAGGACGAGGCGGCAGTGATCTGCTTTTCCGTCGCCGGGACGGGGGCAATGCTTGCCGCCCGGGCCGTCAGCGCGCGGATATATGCCGGAGTCGTCCCACAGCAGCCGCCCGCTGCCCGGACGCCCGCGCGCAGCATCTGCGCGACCTCGTCGGCAAACGCTTCCGGCTTCACATCGTACACAGTGCAGCCGTTCTCCACCTTCGGGAGCCCGGCGTTCGGCTTGAGGACGACCGGGATCGACGCACAGGCCAGCAGCCGTTCGATCACCGGCCGCAGCTGCTTCGGGCCGAGCGAGCAGTTCGCACCCAGCGCGTCCGCGCCCATGCCCTCAAGCAGCGCCGTCATTGCCTCGGGTGAGGCGCCTGTCATGAGCTTGCCGTCCGCCCCATAGGCATTTGTGACCAGGACCGGCAGGCTGCTGTTCTCCCGGGCGGCCAGGAGCGCCGCCTTGGTCTCATAGGCGTCGTTCATCGTCTCGATGACGATGAGATCCACGCCATACTGTACGCCAAGGCGTACCGTCTGCGCAAACACGGACACAGCATCTTCAAAGTCCAGATCCCCCAGGGGCTTGAGCAGCCGTCCGGTCGGACCGATGTCCAGGGCAACGAACATCTCCTGTTCCGCTCGGCTGGCGCGTCTGGCCTCCGCCGCGTTCTGCACGGCTGATCTGATGATCTGCTCCAGTTCATCCGGCGCAAACTTCAGGCTGTTGGCGCCAAAGGTATTCGTGCAGACGACATTGCTTCCGGCGTCAAAATAGGCTTTGTGCACATCGCGGACGACGGCGGGGTGCGTGAGGTTCCAGCGTTCGGGGTGTTCGCCGGGCTGCAGCCCCTGCGCCTGAAGGAGCGTCCCCATGCCGCCGTCCAAAAACACAAGATTCTGTTTCAAGAAGGTTCTGAAATCCATGTCTCGCTCCTGAAAAGGCACGCCGCGTTCCGGCAGCGTGCGCACTTGTTTTGCGGTTTTTTCTCTGTCCGGGCCGTGATCCCGGCGATGGCTGTGACGGATTTGGAGGGCGACATCACGAGTCCGCCGCCGAGCGTCAGTCCGATCCTGCGCGGGCAGTCCAGCACCTCGAACACCGCGCGCTGCGCCTCCAGCGGCAGGTCACCGTAACCCGGGCTGAAGCGGGGGCGGAGGGAAACGCCCTGCTCCTGTTCAAACAGCGCGCAGAAGCTGTCACAAAGAGATTCGATGCGTTCAGCGCCGATCGCCTGGAACATCAGGCCCTTTGCAGGCGACAGCGCGCCCGCGCGTGCGATCAGCCGGTCGATGCCGACGCCGACCGTTGCAGCGAACACCAGCGCCCGGCTGCAGCCGGCAAGGTTCCGCGCCAGCTGCGCGGAAGGCAGCGTGAAGCCCTCAAACGTGACCTCCGCCTCCCGGATCTCCACCGGAGAGACGGTATAGCACACCCGGTAGGCCAGCGCATCCTGCGCCTGGTCCAGGCATGCATGCAGCAGCCCGGTCGTCTGCCCATCTGCAGCGCGGCAGCCTGCATAGCGCAGCGCCTCCCGCTCGCAGAAGGGCGGCGCGGGGAGCGATTTCGTCAGTACCGTGCTCATTTCCCCAGAATATCCGAAAGATTATGCAGGATGCTCGCGGCGACGTCCGGCTTGTTCATGGAATAGACATGGACATGGCGGATCCCGTTTGCAAAGAGGTCAATGATCTGGTCGGTCGCATAGATGATGCCCGCCTGCTTCATGGCGGCCGGATCATGGCCGAAACGGTCGACCAGGCTCAGGAACCGGCGCGGCATGAACGAATGGGACAGCTCCATGGCGCGGGAGATCTGAACAGCGTTCGTGATGGGCATGACGCCGGGGATGACCGGGACTGTGATGCCGGCCTCGCGGATCTTATAGAGGAAATTATAGAGCAGATTGTTGTCAAAAAACATCTGTGTCGTCAGAAACTCGCAGCCGGCATCCACTTTTTCACGCAGATGGCGGATGTCCTCCGTCTGATCCGCACTCTCGGGGTGGACCTCCGGATAACATGCTCCGCCGATGCAGAGATCTGCATCGGCCGCGCGCAGCTCGCGTACAAGCTCCACCGCATGATGGTAGTCCCAGCCGCTGCGGTCAGCGCCGCGCAGTGCCTCCGGGATGTCGCCGCGCAGCGCCATGACGTTCTCGATCCCTGCTTTTTTCAGGTCTGCGATCCGCGCCTGCACCGTTTGTCTGGTTGAGGAGACGCAGGTCAGGTGTGCAAGCGTTGGCACGCCATAGCGGTCGCTGATGTTTTCCGCAATTTCAAGCGTATAGCGGCTCGTGCCGCCGCCCGCGCCATAGGTCACGCTCATGAACGCAGGATGCAGCGCCGCGATCTGCTCCGTGGCGGATCTGACGCTGTCAAAGGCCGTTTCCGTCTTGGGTGGAAAGACCTCAAAGGAGAGAGAAAACGTCCCGTTTTTCAGCAGGTCACGGATCTTCATGCGCAGCACCTTCTTCCGGATGTTGTTGCGTCCATCATACAGCTTTTTTCGTTCAGACGCAAGTTTTTTCTGAAAAGAGCCGATTTTTGCGCATAAATATCCGCGCCGCATGGAATACGGCGCGGATATCTGCTTCTATTCATCGGTGCCTGTTTCTCATTCCACCGGCTCGCCGCGGAAATAAACCTTCTGAACCTCGAACGCTTCGTTCACGACCAACAGATTCGCATCGCGTCCTGGAAGGATCGAGCCGACACGCCCATCCAGCCTGAGCGCACGGGCCGGGTTATACGACGCGCATTTGAACGCCGTGCGGATATCCGCGCCGGTGAAGCGCATAAAGTTGCGGCACGCTGCGCTGAGCACAAGGCCGCTGCCGGAGAGCTGACCGCGCTCGTTGAATCTCAGATCCATTGCGCTGTGCGGGTCCTCAGGCGGAAAGTCATGCGGATCGTAATCCATGCGGTCTGCGGAATCCGTAATAAGGATGATGTTGTCCTCGCCGGCGGCGCGCAGCGCAAGCGCTGCGTTGCAGGGCTTGACATGGACGCCGCGGCTGTCGCAGATCAGCTCATACATGAGCCCCGGCATGGAGAGCAGAACCGCGTCTGCGGACTCCTGCAGGACGCCCGTCTGCGCGATGGAATCGCGGCCGCGCCAGCAGCCCATGGCGTCGAACAGATGCGTGACGACCGAAGCGCCGTTGGCGACCGCGCGGCGCGCATCCTCCGGCGAGAGCTCGGTATGCCCGATATCCATCACGATACCACGCGAGCGGAGGATCTGTTCAAACTCCGGCGCGTTCGGAAGCTCCGGCGCGTAGGTGCAGTGCAGCAGGTCCTCCCCTGCCGCGTCAAGGATCTCATCGCAGACCTCGCGCGAATATGTCCACGCATTTTCCGAACGCGCGCCGTATTTGGGATTTGTGAACGGTCCTTCAAAATGGATCCCGATGATGGAGCTGTCGCCGCGTGCGATCGCCTTGCGGCAGAGGCGCGTCATGTTCAGAAACGCTTCCTTTGTCCAGCTGTAGGCGGCGCTCGGCGTGATGGAGGTCGTGCCGGCTCTGAGATGCCCGCGTGCGGCACCCTCCGGGTCTGACGCCATGTCGCGGCAATTCTCCCTGTGGACCGGATCAATATAGCCGTGGCAATGATTGTCAACCAGTCCCGGCCCAAGATAGGCCCCGGCCAGGTCGATCACCTCGGCCTGCTTCGGCAGAAGGACATTGCCGCTTGCAAGGATCTTCCCGTCCTCCACCAGGACTGTCCCGTCCTCAATACGGTCCGGGAACACAAGCTTTGCGTTCGTAAAGGCCTTCATGCTGTTTCAATCCTTCCCCGCTTTTTCTGTCTGCAAATATGTAATTGCTTTCTTCCAGCGGTTGCTTTTGTAATAAATATAGATTGCAACGCTGCCCACGATCCAGCCCATGGGATATCCCAACGACACCAGAAGAAGCGTCCCCCAGATCCGGTAAACGACGAACAGATAGATCTGCCGGAACACCACATAGGAGCCGAGAATGATATACATGCACGCCTTTGCGTCTCCCGCGCCGCGGAGCGAGCCCGCAATGGTCTGGCTGACGACGACCGTCAGATAAAACGGCGTGATGGTGAGGATGAAGCGGGTGCCGTAGGTCAGGACCTCCGGGTCGGAATTGAAGATCGTGACAAGCTGTCTGGAAAAGAGCATCGTCGGAACGAGCAGCAGGAACGTGGTCAAAAATGAGAGGCGCATGGTGGTGCTGGTTCCTTTTTTGGCGCGTTCGATGTCGCCTGCCCCGATGTTCTGCCCGACGAACGTGGTTTCGGCCAGGCTCAGCGCTCCCGCAGGCAGGAGAATAAAGGCGTCGACCTTGTTGAACACGGTCCAGCCGGCAATGCACGAGGCGCCGAAGCGATTGATATATGACTGGACGAACACGTTGGAGAACGACGTGATCGCCATCTGGACAGCCGTCGGCAGGCCGACCGTAAGAATGTGGCTGAGCGTTTCGCGTTCAAGCCGGATGCTGCGCAGCTCAACGCGGTAGTCTGCCTGTTCACGCGTCAGAATGATCATGACGAGCAGCGCAGAAAGGAGCTGCGCCGCGACCGTCGCCACCGCGACGCCCACGATGCCCCAACCGAACACTGCAACAAACAGCAGATCCAGCGCCGTATTGACCACGGCCGAGAAAATAAGGAAATACAGCGGGCGCATGCTGTCGCCCACGGCGCGCAGGATCCCGGCGCCGATGTTGTAGAACAGGAGCCCGGTCGCGCCTGCAAAGTAGATCCGGAGGTATGCCGCCGCTTCACTGAGCACGTCGTCCGGCGTTTTCATCATCCGCAGGAACACCGGCGCAAGCGAAACGCCAAGCGCTGTCAGGAGCACGCTCAGAAGCAGCGTCAGGCCCATGGCGGTGTGGATCGCGCTGCGCAGTTGGGCGCGGTCATGGGCGCCGTAGGCGCGGGAAATAATGACGCCGGCTCCGGACGCAAACCCGTTGAAAAACCCGATGAGCATATTGATGATCGGACCGACCGTGCCGACTGCCGCCAGTGCTTCCTTCCCGACGAACGTCCCGACGACGATGCTGTCAACCGTATTGTACAACTGCTGGAATATGTTGCCCAGCAGCATCGGAAGCGCAAACAGGATCAGATGCTTCGTGATGCTTCCGGCGGTCATGTCTATATCCCGCCTGTGCAGCGCAGCGCTCATGCGGCCTCACCTCAATTTCATGGTTGAGTCTACCACAGAAATATCTGTCCTGCAAGTACTATTTCCATACTTTTCAAGCAACGGGGCACATGGCTCCGCAATGTTTTTTGCGCCAGTTGCGCCCGGTTTGCGCCGGGAAAGCTTGACTTCGGGACTTTCCATCTTCTATTATAAGTGTATACTTCGTTTATACGAAAACTGGAGGCATTCTAATGAGTCAGTTCCGAATCGGCTGGGCGGAGCACAGCATCACGCCCGAAAAAAAGGTTTCGCTTGTCGGCCAGTTTGCCGAACGTATCTCCGAATACGTGGAAAAGCCGCTGACGGTCACGGCGCTGGCCGTTTCATCCGGCAAAGAGCAGGCCGTTTTCTGCAGCTGCGACCTTGTTTGCATCAGCGTCACGCTGGTTGACGCCGTGCGCGGAAAGCTCGCAGGCAATCCGCTTGGCCTTGATCCCATGAAGGTCATCATCTCCGCGATCCACACGCACACCGGCCCCGGCTATCAGGGCCGCGGCAGCCACGCCATGGACAGAGGCAGGAGCTTTACGCCCTCCTCCAGCCGCGCGCTGCTGGAGCGTGAGCTTCCGGCCGGAAAACGGTACGTGGAATCCGCCAATATCGCCGCAAACCCGGAGATCGCCGGTGACGCAGAGCTGCTGGAATTCCTCTCCGGTGAGATCGCCGGAGCCGCGCTGGATGCGTGGAAAAACCGCGCCGAGGGCAGCTTCGTAAACGCATTCGGCCGGGCGCCTGTGGGTATGTGCCGCCGCGCCAGCTACAGCGACGGCAGCGCACAGATGTGGGGCGACACGAACACCGCCTGCTTTACCCAAGTCGAGGGTGGGAACGACTCCGGCATTGAGCTTCTGTATGTCTTTGACGGTGAGCGGAAGCTGACGGGCGTTGTTGCAAACCTTGCCTGCCCGGCGCAGTGCGTGCAGCACCGCCTGTTCGTCTCCCCGGACTTCTGGGGCGAAGCCAAGATGCTGCTGCGCAGACATTTCGGTGAAAGCCTGTTCCTGCTCCCGCTCTGTTCTGCGGCCGGCGACCAGTGCCCGGTCGATCTTGTGCGTTGGGTCGAGCCGGAATCCGACGTGCATGATCCCAACATCACGCGCGCGCATCCGCGCAGACGCAAGGCCGATCCGTCCATGTTCGATCTGTCCGGCATGCGCAAGGCCGGCAAGCGGATCGCAAATGAGATCATCGAGGTCTACAACGAAGGGCTTGACGAGCCGCAGACCGACCCGGTCCTTGTCCATGAGATCCACCGCATGCAGCTCCCGCTGCGCCGCACGACGCTTTCTGAGATCGCGCGGGCCAAACGTGAGATCCACGACTACCTGCGCGACGTCCCCGGCGACGTCGATTACAACGACGCGGCGCATCTGCAGATCCATTTGGGCACGCTCCGCCGCGCGGAGCTGCAGGAAAAGACGGACATCGTGGAGATCGAATCGCATGTGCTGCGCCTCGGCACAATTGCCATCGCATCCAATCCGTTTGAGCTCTTCCTGGACTACGGCAACCAGATCAAGGCCCGCTCCAACGCGGAGCAGACCTTCCTCATTCAGCTCGCCAACGGCTCTGAGGGCTATCTGCCCACGGAAAAAGCAGAACAGGGCGGCCATTACAGCGCGTTCGTCGCATCCGGCCTTGTGGGCCATCAGGGCGGCGACCAACTCGTCCGCGACACGCTGGAGGCGATCCGCGGCCTGTTCCCGGACGGAGAATGACCGCTCCGGCATGACCGGAAAAACGTCCGCACCACACAGGACTGGAGGAACCAGATGGCAAATCTCAAGGATATTGCAAAGGTGCTCAACGTCAGTGTCTCCACGGTTTCACGTGCGCTGAATGACAGCGATGAGATCAGCCCCGCCCGCAAAGAGGAAGTCCGTGCCGCCGCGGAGTCACTTGGCTACCGTCTGCACGGACGCGGCGGCAGGAGTGACCCGGAATGGAACTGCGCAGGCATCATCGTTCCGGAGCTGACCTCGGAATACTATGCCGAGCTTGTGCATCTGGCAAAGGAGCGGCTGGCCGCGAAAGGGTTTTCCTGCGTCGTTCAGCTGACGGATTTCCAGCCGGCGCACATGGTCGAGGCCGTGTCCGCCATGCGCCGGATCCGGGTCAAATGTCTGCTCGTCGTGATGGACACGGAGGAGACGCTCAATGAGCAGATCCTCCATGCGTTCAGCAAGAGCGGCCTGCCGATCCTGCTGATCACCTCGAAATACTATCCCCTGCTTGAATTCGACTGCATCCATCTCAATGAGTACAGCGGCATCGTCACGGGCATCCGGCATCTGCAGGAACGCGGCTATACGCGCATCGGCTGCATCGGAGACGACGTGTCAATGAATCGCGTGACGATCTTCAAGCAGGTCATGAAGCTGCTGGATCTGCCGACCGATCCACGAATGATCTGCATCGGAAAGGAACGCTTTGAGGCAGGCGGATACCTGCGCATGCAGCAGATGCTTGCTCTGGATCAGCGCCCGGACGCCGTGTTCTGCTGCTATGACCAGATGGCCATCGGCGCGATCCACGCGCTGGATGAGGCCGGGCTGGAGATCCCGCGGGATATGGCGCTGCTCGGCTTTGACAATCTCAGCATGTCCGGTTATATCGGCCCGGGCATCACAACGATCGACAACTCACGGCAGGACATGATCTCCGTTGCCGTGAACGTCCTGACCAGTCATGTGGACAATCCCTCCGCCAGCCGCCAGCAGATCGCGCTGCGGCCGACGCTGGTCGTGCGTGGTTCCGCCTGAGCCGCGCTCCCGCGAACCGCAGATGCGCGCCATCTGTTTCCAGAACATCAGAACCGTATCAAAACGAAAGGATGTGCCCCCTATGGAAAAAAAACTTGGATTTGTGTGTTTCGGCGAGGTCAACACCCCCATCGAACGGCTGAGAATGAAGCACGACGAGGCGCTCGGCGTTCTTCAGGGCATGGGCTATGAGCTGCTGGACGGCGGCCTTGTGATCGACGACGAGCAGTACAAAACCGCTGATGCTGCGATCGAGCGTCTGAAGGGCTATGACATGTGCATGCTGGTCGTGTGCGTTGCGGGCTGGATCCCGACCCATGCCGTTGTGCGTGTGACAGATCCGTTCCGCCATGTGCCCATGCTGCTCTGGGGCCTGTGCGGCTGGAAGGAGAACGGCCGCATCATCACCACCGCCGAGCAGGCCGGCACCACCGCCATCCGGCCGACTTTTGAGGCGCTCGGATATTCCTTCAAATACCTTTACAACGTCATCGGCAAGGACTACCCCAAGGCAAAGATCGATGCGTTCGTCTCTGCCTGCGCGGCAAAGAAGGCGCTGCGCAGCCAGCGCGTGGGCAGCATGGGCTACCGCGATATGCTGCTCTATGGCACGCAGTTCGAAGGGAACTCCATGCGCGGCCAGATCGGCGTTGAAGTTGAGACCTACGAGATGCTGGAGATGGTCCGCACGCTCGATACGCTCGACCCGAAGGACGTGGAAGACGGGATCCGGTTCGTCAAGGAATCCTGGATCATCGAAAAGCCCTGCGCGGACGCGATCATCGAAAAGGGCGTGCGCTATGCCCTGGCCATTGCAAAGAAGATCAAGGCCCGCGGCTGGGAGGCCATTACGCTCATTGATGTTGACGGCATGAAAAAACTGGAGGGCTTCCCGCCCGCCATGGTCTTTATGCTGCTGGAGCACTACTGCGGCGTGCTGACCATTCCGGAAAACGACGTGATGGGCGCGGTCACGCAGCTCATCATGAAGGATCTGACCGGCCAGACCGTGCCATATCTGGAATACTATGAGTTCTTTGAGGACAGCATGCTCATCGGTGTTCCGGACTTCATCCCGAAGGCTGCCACAAAGGGCGACGTGCACATGCTCCCTGCAGCCTTCGGCCTGCTGAGCAGCTCGCTGCTGAATGTCTCCAAGCTCCAAACCGGCTATGTGACCTGCGCGCGGCTGGCCTTTATCGGCGGGAAATACCGCATGCACGTCTATACCGCAGAGGCAAAGGAACCGAGCCCCTGGAACGAATACGGATGGGACGATCCCGCGCCGCAGCTTCCCAGCCTGCAGGTCTTCCCGGACTCCTGCACCGTGGAGGAATTTGCGCAGAATGTCTGCTGCCAGCATGTGATCGTGGCCTACGGCAACTTCGTTGAGGAGCTGCGCGATTTCTGCCGGCTGACGGGTATCGGCTTCATCTACTGAAAAGATCAGGCGGAGGACATATTATGTCAACCATCCGATGCACGGCTGCGGGCGATGCAATGATTTTCCGCACGCTTCCCGGCGAATACGAGGGCTTTGGCGCATTGCGCGCGTTTCTGATGCAGGGCGACTTCCGATTCGTCAATCTTGAGACGACCGTGCACAACTTTGAGACCTACGGCTCCGCGCTTTCCGGCGGGAGCTGGTTCTGCGCGCAGCCGCAGGTGCTGGGTGCTCTGAAGGCGTTCGGCTTCAACATGCTCACCACCGCAAACAATCACGCAATGGACTATTCCCACGCGGGGCTTCTGAAAACGCTGGACTACATCCACGCGGCGGGCTTCCAGTCCTGCGGCACAGGCAAAACGCTCGCCGATGCGTCCGCACCGGTCTATCTCGATACACTTTCCGGACGCATCGCGCTCATCGGCGCCTGCTCCACGTTCCATCCGGACGAAATGGCCGGCGAGCAGACGCGAACGATGATCGGCCGGCCCGGTCTCAACGGCATCCGGCACAAGGTCGTATGGGAGCTTCCGAAGGAGCAGCTCGACCAACTGCGCGCCATTGCGCAGACGCTGCCTGTCAACGCCAGGCATGAGGTCAACCGTGCCGACGGCTATGCCTCGGCACTTCCGGAAGGCCAGTTTGAATTCGGGGACATGCTGTTCCGGGAGGCGCCGCATGCCGCGAAGAAAACGATCCTCAATGAGACCGACATGCGCCGCATGGAGAACGCCATCCGCGAGGCGTGTTTCATGGCGGACTATGTGGTCGTCAGCATGCACTCGCATGAGTTTACCGCCCGGAAGGAAGATCCGGAAGGGTTTTATGTCGAATTTGCGCACCGCTGCATCGACGCCGGCGCAAACGCCGTTGTGGGTACGGGACCGCACCTGCTGCGGCCGATCGAGATCTACCAGGGCTGCCCGATCTTCTATTCACTGGGCGATTTCATCATCGAGCTGGAAACCATCCGCAAGGCGCCGTCCGGGATGTTTGAAAAGCAGGGCATGACCGGAAACGAAGGTCTGGACGCCATGTTCACAAACCGCTCCGACGGCGGGAAGAAGGGGCTTTACTACCAGAAGGTCATGTTTGAGAGCGTCGTCCCTTACTGGGAAGCGGAGGACGGAAAGCTGACAAAGCTGCAGCTGCTGCCCGTGGAACTCGGGTTCGGCCAGCCGCGGTCGCACGGCGGTCTGCCGCATCCGGAGCCGGACGGCGGGATCCTGGAGCGGCTGGCAGCGATGAGCGCTCCGTGGGGCACAAAGATCACCGTTGAAAAGGGCATTGGTACGGTCACGCTTTGAGGAGGAATCATTTTGAACCTGACTGACGATATGGTCCGCTATGCGGACACGCATCTGGATGAGCTCAAGCAGCTGATCCGCGATCTGTGCGCGATCCCGGCGCCTTCCCACCGGGAGGAACAGCGCGCCGCGTTCTGCAAGGCATGGTTTGAACAGAACGGCTTCCGGAACGTTGTGATCGACGAGGCGCTGAACGTGATCGCTCCGCTGGGCGTGACGGAGGACGGCCCGGTGACGGCTTTCACGGCGCACACCGACACGGTGTTCCCGGATCTCGAACCCATGCCGTTCCGTGAGGAGGACGGAAAATACTTCTGCCCCGGCGTGTGCGACGACACCGCGAACCTTGCCGTACTGATGGTTACCGCACGGTATTTCCTGGAGCGCGGCATCCGGCCGAAAACCGGGATGCTGTTCGTGGCCAACTCCTGTGAGGAGGGCCTCGGCAATCTCAAGGGCATCCGGCAGCTTGAAAAAAGCTACCGGGGGCGTCTCCGGGAGCACATCTCCTATGACGGCGGAGCGCTGAACGGCGTCGTGACAAGAGCTGTCGGCTCGCACCGCTACCGTGTGACTGTCCGGACAGAGGGCGGGCACTCCTTCGCCAAATTCGGAAACCGGAATGCAATCTTTTACCTTTCCTCCATCATCACCAGCATTTATGCCATCAAGGTCCCGCAGGTCGCCAACAGCCGCACCACCTACAACGTCGGTGTGATTTCCGGCGGGACGTCCGTCAACACCATCGCCCAGGAGGCAACGATGCTCTGCGAGTACCGCTCCGACAACCGCGAATGCCTCGCGCGCATGCAGCATGCGTTTGAAAGCATTTTTGCGGCCTACCGTGCGATGGGCATCGACCTGGAGGTCGAGCTGGTGGGTGACCGGCCGTGCGCCGGCACACTCGATCCTGCGCGCATGGACGATCTGATCGGCCGTGTGGATGCGGCCATCCGGGAGGTCGTCGGCGCGGAGCCCATGCATCGCTCCTCCTCCACCGATTGCAACATCCCGCTCTCGTGTGGGATCCCGTCCACCTGCATCGGCGTCGTGGCTGCCTCCGGCTGCCACACGCGCGAGGAATGGATCGACCTTTCGAGCCTTCCTGCCGGCATGCGCTTGAGTCTTGCCGTCCTTGGCGACTATTTTGAAGCCTGATCTGCGATCCGCAGAAACCCCCATGTGCGAGCGCACATGGGGGTTTGTTTGCTGCAAGCTCCGGGATCGTCCGTATAAGCTCACGGTCTGTGTCTTTCACACGCGTTCCAGCGTCCAGCTCCGCACGGCAACCTCTTTTCCGGCCAGAACGGCTTCCGTCAGCGCACCTTCGCGCACATCAACGGAAACTCTGCCGCCCGGATGCACAAGGGTGACTGTCCGAACGCCGTCGGGCTGCGTCCAGTCTGTGTTCAGAAGCAGGACCCTGCACTCCGCATCGGATTCCCATACCGTCCAGAATACCTCTCCGGACGGATCGAGCACATAGGGCTCCGGCAGGCTCTGCGCCGACAGGTATGCCAGCCATGAGGCTGAGAAGCGCTGCAGCTGCTCATGGCCCGGATAGGCCCAGGCCGTAAAGGTGTAGACCGTCCCCTTCCCGACGTGATTGCGGACAAGCATCGGCCGGGCGCTGTCCGCATCCCAGGCGACGACCTCCGCACCGCACAGCGCGATATCTGCCAGATATGCAGGCCCATCCTCCGTCACGCTGCTGCTCGGGATCGCAGAAAGCTCCGGCTCCGGGACATTCTCTTTGCCCGCGCAGTTCCACTGGCCGCTGTAGCGCACGCCCCTTCCCAGCACACGGATGCCGCAGAGCTCACGCAGATCCCCGCCGTTCCAGAGCGAAAGATCCTCCATATCCAGCAGGAACTCACGCCTGACATGCGTGCTGAACTGCGGAAGCCCCGTCAGGAGCGTCCCGCCCTCCCGAACGTACTGCAGCAGCTTTTCATAGTCCGCATCCAGCATGGTGTTCCAGCCAAGATTCAGGAGCAGGCGGTAACCGGAAAGATACGCCGTCTCCGCCTCGATGGGGACGCAGTCGAAGTCCCCATACGGCGTTCCGGCAAAGAAGTACCTGCGTCGGTCAAAGCGCTGGCGCAGCGGGTGCGTGCTTGCGCCGGGCATCAGAACATCCAGCAGCTGCCGGCATTTTTCCGGCTGCAGGTGGCCCCAGGCAGGACTGCTGTTTCCGTAAAGGCCCCAGACGCTGTAGGACGGATCCTGCTCCGGCCCGCAGATGAACCCGCTGAAGGGAGCGGCGTAGCGTCCTTCGAGGAAGGCGATGCTGCGCACGCAGCGGCCCGTGCGGGGGTGCGTCTTCACGAAGCGGTAGAAGCTGCGCGTCATGTCGCGTTTGCCCTTGGTGAGCACGTCGTCCCAGGTCTGCCGCTCTTCCTTGAACATCAGGAACAGCGAATCCTCCTCATAGATCATCTCTGCGCCCATGGCCCACGGCTGCATCAGCGAGAGGAAATACTGTCCAAGGTGCGTGAGCTGATAGGGCTGATAATCATGCTGCATGGCGATGTGCACGCCCCAGCCGCAGCGGCCCAGCGCCTCGGCGGCGGGCCGCGCCTGGGACAGAAGCGTCATGGTGTTGCCGACCATCGTCTCCGCCCGGACAAAGTCCGCACCGGCCAGGAATGAATAACGGATGCCGCCGGAGGCATCGCCATAGCCGACGCGCGGATTCTTGCTGCGCGTGGCATTTATGTTCTGCGCAAGGTGCGCGACATAGTGCTCCGACGCCTCCTTCATATCTTGGGAGGCATACGGCTCCTCCGGGTCAAAGGCATAGACCGCGCCCGGAAACTCATGGCGGCCGCAGTCCGCCGCAAACGGGCCGGCTGCGCGCATCAGCGCGCCGCTGCCGAAGCATTCCTCGCAGGCGGCGCCGACAAAGATCCCGTGCGCGCGGCAGAAATCGCCCCAGCGCGTGAGCAGCTCGTCGGAAACCGGTCCGGTAAAGCTTCTGAAGTTTACATAATTTCCGAGTCGGGTCCGCGCAGTATAGTCCAGGAGCCAGTCCATGTGCTCCGCGTCATGGGGGACGACCGTCATATCATAGCCGACCTTGACGGGCGGGTTTTCCTCCTGTGCGCAGAGGATCTCGATCTGTGCGCTGCTTTGTGCAGTGCGGACGGTCTGGACGCCGGCGTCGTCAAACGTCAGCGGAAACGCGTTCCAGCCCGGCACGCAGGCAAGGCGCTGTTCCCGCTCCCCGATCTGAAGCGTGATCGTGTCAGGTCGTGCGGCATATACCTTTCCCTCGACCTCCTCGCCGGTCAGCGCCCACGCGGGAACAGACAGCTCGCCGTGGCTGCGGCCGCACTGCCGCAGCGTCAGGCGGCTGATGCCGAAGCGGTGCCGGCTTCCGTTGACAAGTGTCAGGATATGTTCGCCCGTGGGTGCGGAGAACTGCTGCCATTCATCCTCCAGAAGCTGGACGTCCGTATCATGGTCGCGGTACCGGCGGCAAAATGTACGCACACTTTCTCCGTCCAGCCGGAGCTCAAGCGCTATGTCGTCCTCCACCGTTGCGCGCACGTCCGGACAGACCGGGACCGGCATGCCAATCAGATGCAGCTGACAGAAGCTTACGTCCTTCCGGAGCGGATGAACCGTAAACGGCAGGCTTACAGACGCACCGGGCTCCAGCATGCCCAGGCGCATCCGCGCCTGATCTTCCACGGCCAGGCCAAGCGCATCCGCGTCAAACACCGTCTCCCCCTCCGCGCCGGAATCGCGGAACCAGAGGAACCCGTCCCGTGTCACAGTGACGAAGCAGCCGAGGTATTTGGGCCCCACGGGGAAAACAAGTCTTCCGGCGGCGATGATCTGTTCTGCGGAGAAGGAAGCGGAAAAGGAAGCTGTTGCGAGATGGAAGACCGTTTCCTGCCCGACCTCCGCATCCACATGGATGCCGGCCAGGCCGCGCCTGGTGCGGCTTTCCCA
>CADCOJ010000006.1 GCA_902803075.1 Oscillospiraceae bacterium
CGGGAATGCCTGGGAGAAGGCGAGGTCTACGCTCCCGGCGCGGCCTATCCGGAGAGCGACCGCTATACGCTCCTGCGCAATCCCCACATTGCCCGGAATGAGGAGGCCGTTGCAGAGAAGCCCCGGGAGATCGGCTACTTCCGGCAGAAATACCTGTCCCACCTCAACTATGTGGTGATGGTAGATTCCCGTACCCTGATCCCGGAGCGGCTGGGCGGCGCTGACTTCGACGGCGACCCGGTCCGCACCGTGGCCGACCCGCTGATGAACGCCTGCGTTGCGCGGAACTACGCTGGGAGCAGCTACGATTTCATATCCGCACAGATCCCCGTGCTGAAAATCCCCGCTGCCGAACCGCTGATCCGAGATGCAGAAGATTGGCAGGGCCGTTTTGAGACCGTCCGCAGCACCTTCGATACCCGCATCGGGCAGATCTGCAACGCCGCCTTTGACCGCAGCATCGTGGCCTACGACGAGAGCCTGGATGCCGGGGAGCGGAGGCAGCTGGAGGAAGAAACGGAAGTGCTGGAGATTCTTACCGGCCTGGAGATCGACTCTGCAAAAAGCGGCGTAAAGCCGGAGCTGTCGGAGTACCTGAGCCGGAGAGTGGTCAACCGCAGCCCCTTCCTGAAATACAAAAACATCGTGAGCGACAAAGAAGGCCGGGAATGGTACGAACCCTCGCAGAAGGAGAAGCTGGACAAGTTTTTTGCAAGCGTGGATTGGGAGTGCGTCAGCTCCAACGTGGAGAAGCTGCCCTGGTTCGCCAGGATGCTGAAGGAAAACACGCCGAAACTGAAGGCGAAACCCGCAGCAGATGAGGAACTCTTTTCCTTTGCCCGGAAAAAGGGCTGGAAGGACCGGCTTGATCCTGCTGTGATGGCGTTCACGGCCTCCCTGATCGACGATTATGAAAATGCCCTGCGGCGTATCCGGGTCAGCCGGCTGGAAGGCGTGGATATGCGCCGCCGCAGAGATATTGAGCGCATCCTGTTCATGCGCGGACAGGAAAACACCTATACGGCGGACGAGCTGTACGGCGTGCTGCAGGACCTGAGCGCCGAGCATGTGGCGCGCATTCGGCGGGATCTGATGGCGCTGAAATGGCAGCTTATGCAGCGGTCTGAGAGGGAACGCTTCCTGCTGGGCGTGATCCCCTACGCCATGCAGGCGGACTATATGGACATTTTTGCCGATTTCCGCAAGGGCGGCTACCGGGTGCTGGGGGACATTATCTGCGATATGGACGACCGGTACCGGCGGGAGGAAATGAAAAAGGGCGCCATCCATCGCACGACGGACAGCGCCCTGATGAAGCTGATCATGAGCGGCTATGAGAAAAGCATGAGCTGGGATTACCGGGACCTGGCCGCCTCCCGGGTGCGGGAATATCTGAACCGCAGCGGCGTCAGCCCGGACACGGCGCTCAAGTGTGCTGTTGCCTTGGGCAAGCGGGGCTTCGTCTTTGACGTGCTGCTGGATCGGGTCGAGGCCAATGCGATCAAGGTGAAAAGGCGGTGAACGGGATGCTGAATGAGATCGAGGAATTCAATGCATATACCACCTTCCCGGCGTATGCGGCAAAGAACAAATACGACAGCAGCTACCTTGGCCGCTTCACCTTTGATACGCTGGTGAAATGCGAAGGGCTGAACCGGGTGCTGACGATCCTGGCGCGGGGGTATCTGTGGAGAGACGGGGAGCCGGACACCGACCGGGCTTATGATGCGCTGCGGGCCTGGTGCAGCATCCCGGACAGGAAAAATGCCGCCCCCAAACGGGACGGGCAGAGCGAGACGGATTACCGGGTGCTGCATGAGGCCTTCCCGGAGCTGGTGGATGAAAGCGGTGCAGGCTGGTTTTACCGCCATGTGCATCAGGTGGCCGCATTTGTCCGCAAGCATCCGGACAAGGTGCTGAAAAGCGCCGTCACCAGCTGCGACCTGCTGAAAAAGGGCTTTGACGCCGCCTGGCGGGACAAGCTCCTGCAGATGCAGGCGCCGATCTTCTCCGCCGGCACCAAGGGGAACTGGCTCCTGCGTTTCGATGACATCGTGGCCGACGCAGTGGAGGAAGGCCCGCTGCAGGGCGAGCCTGCCCCTCTTTCAGCCGGTGAGCTGGAAAAGCTCTGCGCCCTCACGCCGAAGGGCGTGCCGGAAACGGTGCTGCCCGCGCTGGTACAGTTCTACCGCATGAACAAACCGGAGGACAGCGATTGGGTCGTGCTGCCGGTAACGAACTTCGACGCTTATTTCGGTACGACGGCCTTTGGCCGTAAATGGCTGGCCGCGCTGCCGGAAAGCGTGATTCGCAGGAGCGAGAGCAGCTACGGCGTGAGCCGGTATATGGCGCTAATCTGAAACCCAGGATATTCCGCGAAAAACCGCGATAACCGTTGAAGAATACGGAATATTGTGGTAGAATCCATATTGGGTTTTTGTATCTTGCTTGAAAGCGGGGAAACACCGATGGATAACAGCTTAGAGCGTTGGGTCTCCATGAAGGAAATCACGGCCTATCTCGGCATCAACCGCGATACGGTACTCAGTTGGATCGAGAAGCGCGGCATGCCCGCCGTCAAGGTCGGTCGCCTGTGGAAGTTCAAAATCAGCGAAGTCGATGCCTGGATGAAGGCGGGGCAGGCGAATGAATAACGCGAGACCAAATACACGTGGAGGATATGCAGACGCTGGAAGCACTGCAGAACAAGACCCCGGATTCCGTCATTCTGATCCTGACGGACGAAAGCGGTGAACACATCCTGA
>CADCOJ010000007.1 GCA_902803075.1 Oscillospiraceae bacterium
AGAAAGGATGAATCGATATGGGTATTTCCGCTTCCGCGCCGTGGCTGAAGTTCTACGGCAGCGTACCGCATCACCTGACGTATCCGCAGAAGACCATCTACCAGATGGTCAAGGCCGCCGCCGACCAGTATCCGGACTACACGGCGTATGAATTCATGAACAAAAAAACGACCTACCGCCGCTTCCTTGCGAACATCGAGGATGTGGCAAGGGCGTTTGTCGCCATGGGCATCCGCAAGGGCGACCGCGTGACCATCTGCATGCCCAACTGTCCGCAGGCGCTGTGCAGCTTCTATGCGCTCAACCGCATCGGCGCGGTGTCCAATATGATCCATCCGCTCTCCGCCGCAGGGGAGATCAAATTCTACCTCAATTTTTCGCACTCCAGGTGCATCCTGACGCTGGACCAGTTCTATGAGAAGATCGCTCCCGTTATGAAAGAGCTCGACGACCCCGGCACGAAGCTGCTGCTTGCAAAGATCGAGGACGAGCTCATGCCGCACCTGGCCGTGGGCTATGCGCTGACGGCTGCGCGGAAGTATCCCAAGCCGCCGAAGGACGGAGATTACATCTGGTGGAAGGAATTCCTGCGCGTGGGCCGGGCCCGGAACCTCCCGCTGCCGAAGGACGACGGCAAGGCCGCCGACGGCGCGTCCATCCTCTATTCCGGCGGCACCACCGGCACCACGAAGGGCATCCTGCTGTCCAACGCGAACTTCAACGCGCTGGGCCTGCAGACCATTGCCGCATCCGGCTTTGCGCCCATCAGCGGCATGAAGATGCTCTCGGTCATGCCGGTGTTCCATGGCTTCGGTCTCGGCATCGGCATCCATACCGCGCTCATCGGCGGCGCATGCTGCATCCTGGTGCCGCGCTTCAACGTCAAGACGTATGCCGACCTGCTCATTAAGAAAAAACCGAACATCATCCCCGGCGTGCCGACGCTCTTTGAGGCGCTGCTGCGCGCACAGAAGCTGGAGCATGCCGACCTCAGCTGCCTCAAGGGCGTTTTCTCCGGCGGCGACAGCATGTCCATCGAGCTCAAGAAAAAGGTCGACGATTTCCTCAAGGCCCACAATGCCGACGTGCAGGTGCGCCAGGGCTACGGCCTGACCGAGTGCGTCACGGCCAGCTGCCTGACGCCGAAGGACTACAACCGTACCGGCTCCATCGGCGTCCCGTTCCCCGATACCTACTACAAGATCGTCAGGGTCGGGACCACCGAGGAGGTCGAGCCGGGCGTCGAGGGCGAGATCTGCATCTCCGGCCCGTCGGTCATGATCGAATATGTCGACAATCCCGAGGAGACCGCCAACACGCTCCGCCGCCATCCGGACGGCCGCGTGTGGATGCACTCGGGCGATCTGGGCAAGATGGACGAGGACGGCTTCGTCTATTTCTCCCAGCGCATCAAGCGCATGATCATCACCTCCGGCTACAATGTCTATCCCGGCCAGCTTGAAAACATCATCGACGGCCACGAAAAGGTCCTGCTCTCCTGCGTCATCGGCGTCAAGGACCCCTACAAGATGCAGAAGGTCAAGGCGTTCGTCGTGCTGCGGCCGGGCAACGAGCCCTCCGAGGCCGTCAAGCAGGAGCTGCTGGCTTACTGCCGCCAGCACATCGCCAAATACGCCATGCCCTATGACATCGAATTCCGCACGGAGCTTCCGAAAACGCTGGTGGGCAAGGTGGCCTACCGCGTGCTCGAGGAGGAGGAAGCCGAACGCCAGGCGGACCCGGAGCCGCAGCAGCCCTGAGCGGGGCCTGCCTGCACAGAAAAGGAGGGAACGCATGAACCGTCAGCGCATCTGGGAGCTGGACGCCCTGCGCGGCGTCTGCATCCTGTGTGTGATCGTGGTGCACACGCTGTTTGACCTGGTCTATTTTGCCGGCGTGCAGCTGCGCCTGCCGGCGTGGTATCGGTTCATCCAGCAGTACGGCGGCATTCTCTTCATCCTGCTCTCCGGCTGCTGCGCCACGCTTGGCCGGCGGAGCTTCCGCCGGGGGCTGATCGTGTTCGGCTGCGGCATGCTCATCACCGCCGTGACCTGGGCGATGTACCGCCTGGGCTTCGCCGGGCGGGATGTGGTGGTGATGTTCGGCGTGCTGCATCTGATCGGCGTGTGCATGATGCTCTATCCGCTTTTTTCCCGGCTGCCCACGGCCGCGCTGGCGCCCATGGCGCTGGCCATGGTCGTGGCGGGCTACCTGATGGAGCATACGACCGTGCAGACGCACGTCCTGTTCCCGCTGGGCCTGGTGTACCCGGGCTTCGCCTCGGGGGACTATTTCCCGCTCCTGCCGCATCTGGGCTGGTATCTGCTGGGCGTGTGCATCGGGCGGACGCTCTACCGCGAAAAGCGTTCGCTGCTGCCGCAGAGGACCGGGGAGCTCCTGCCCATGCGCGTGTTCCGCTGGTGCGGGCGGCAGTCGCTGCTGATCTACCTGCTGCATCAGCCGCTCGTCTACGGACTCATGGAGCTGGTGCTCCTGCTCAGGCACGCAGACTGATCCCAAACGCGGGGCAGACGGACGTCTGTCCCGCGTGTTTTTGCGCGCAGAATGGGCGAATTGTTCCCGATCTGCGGAGCAGAAGAAGATTATTTGGCTTTGATTTGCAGAATTCGTTGAAATTTCGGCGACTGTATGATATGATATTGCGGAATGAGCATTTTCCTGCGCCATGCGCGCAGCGCGCCATCAATTCACGAGAGCTTAAGGGTGTACGAAATTGAAAAAAATCAAATCCATCGTGTGGATCGTCCTGGCCGTTGTGGCGGTTGCCTTTGCGGCCAGCGAGATCTACCTCTACACCGCGGTCGACCGCACTGCGCCGGTCATCCGCTTTGACAGCGATATCCTTCTGACAAGCGTCGAAGGAGCGGAGGATCAGCTGCTCGCCGGCGTCCGCGCCAGCGACGACCGCGACGGTGATCTGACCGGTGAGATCCTGGTCAGCGGCGTCTCGCGCCTGATCTCCAGCAACACGGCCTCCGTGACCTACCTGGTGTTCGACCGCGCGGGCAACATGGCCTCCGCGTCCAGACTGGTGGAATACACGGACTACAAAAAGCCGTCGTTCGAGATCCTCAAGCCGCTCATTTACAGTCTCGGCGAGCCGGTGACGCTGCGGGATCATCTCGTTGCCACGGATGTGATCGACGGCGACCTGACCAAGGAGATCCGCATCATCTCGATGGACATCTCCTTCAATGTCGAGGGCGTGTATTCCCTGACGCTGCAGGTCACGAACTCCGTGGGCGATACCGCGCGTCTGACGCTTCCGCTGGTGATCCGCTCGGCGTCGTCGCTGGTGCCCACGGTGGAGCTCAGCCGCTATCTGGTCTATCTGAAGACCGGCGAGAGCTTCCAGGCCGACCGCTATCTGCGGAGCGTCATCTGCCCCGGCGTGCAGTCCGTACCCCTGAGCGATGTGCAGATCGACGGGCTCGTGGATCCCGATACGCCGGGCACCTACCGCGTGAGCTACAACTATACCTCGCCGAGCGGCTGGCTCGGCACGGCGATCCTGACGGTCGTTGTGGAATAAGGAGGTGCAGCATGGATAAAGAAACAACGATCCTGGAATCGGATATTTCGTTTGGCTGCATCGTCCGGATGCTTCTGAAGAATCTCTGGATGATCCTTGCCTCCGGCGCGGTGTTCGCAATGCTTGCGGTCATGTACCTCAACTTCCTGTTTGTCCCCAAATACACCGCCTCCATGACCTATGCCGTCACGGCAAAGGTGGCGGACTATACCGCCAGCCGCAACGCCCGGGCCGCGACGCAGATCGCGGCGACGCTCTCGGAGCTGGCCGACACCGATTATGTCCGCGAGGCCATGTGCGAGGCTGTCGGCGTGCGGAACTTCGACGGCGAGATCCGCTCCGAGCAGATCGAAAACAGCAACTTTGTCAACGTCTGTGTCGTCTCGGCGTCCGCAAAGGAGGCCATCATCGCGCTCAACGCGTTCGAGGAGGTCTTCCCGTCGCTGTCTGAGTACGTTTCCAACGACATCATCACGCAGGTGGTGCGCAACCCCTCCATCTCGCCTGTGCCGTCCAACCAGCCGCACCGGGTGCGGATCGTTGTGATCGCGGCATGCCTGGGCGTGGTGCTGATGGGCCTGGGGCTGGTGGCGTGGTCCATCCTGCGGCAGGCGATCCAGACGCGCGACGGCGCCCGCCGCCTGCTGGCGGCGCCTGTTCTGGCCTCCATCGGCCATGAGCGCGACGCCCGCCGCGGCAAACTGAAAAAGGAGGAGGGCACGCGCAGCCAGCTGCTGCTGACCTCCCCGACGGTCAGCATGCGCTTTACCGAGCAGATCCGCACCGCCTGCTCCCGTCTGGAGCATGAGCGCAGCGAGCATGACCGCCACATCTTCCTGGTGACGAGCGTGGGAGAGAACGAGGGCAAGTCCACCATCGCCGCAAATCTGGCGCTGTCGCTGGCCAAGCAGGGCTACAAGACCGCGCTCATCGACGCGGATCTGCGCAATCCCTCCATGAACCGGATCTTCGGCGGCGTGTGGGACGGGACCATCCCGCTCAACCAGCTCCTTGCCGAGCCCTTCACCAAGGAGCAGTTCATGCAGTGCGCCCGGGCCAGCGAGAGCGAGAAGATCCTCATGCTCTTCTCCAACGATCATGATCCCAAGGCGACAGAGCTGCTCTCCACCCCGCAGATGAAGCAGGTGCTGGGCCTGCTGAAGCGCCTGGACTACATCATCATCGACTCTCCCCCCATGGGGCTGTTCCCGGATGCGGAGCTGCTGGCGGGCGTCGCGGACGCTTCGCTGATCGTCGTCCGGCAGGATAATCTCCCGGCCAAGGATATCAACGACGCCATCGACGCGCTGGGCCGCTGCAAGGCGGAGCTGCTCGGCTGCATCCTCAACGATATGCAGAGCGGCGCCGACGGCCGCGGCTATGGCTATGGCTATGGTTACGGCTACGGATATGGTTACGGGTATGGCAAAAAGTACGGCTACGGATATGGCTACGGCTACGGCGGCCATTCCAGGTCCGACAAGCAGAAATCGAGGTCGTAACGTGGATACTGAGAAGCTTCAAGACAACTCTGAGATCAATTTGGGCGAACTGCTGTCGCACTTCCGGAAGTATCTGCGCAGGTACTGGCTGCTTGTCCTGCTGACGGGCCTTGTTTGCGCGGCGATCTTTGCCGCAGTCTCGTTTGTGACGTTTTCCCCGGTCTACGAGGCAAAGGCCATGTTTACCGTCAGCGCGGACAGCTCCGCCAGCGATATCTCCTCCGGCGACTATTATTACAACAATACTGCCGCCCAGCAGCTGACCGACGCGTTCCCCTTTATCCTGCAGGCGGATGTGATGCGTGACCTCATCAAGCAGGAGCTGGGCACCAACGAGATCAACGGCAAGATCGAGGCCGAATCCGTGGTCGATACCAACCTCTTCACGCTGACGGTCCGCAGCAGCTCGGCCCAGGACGCCTATGACATCCTCATGGCCGTCATCCACAACTATCCGCAGGTCGCCTCCTACATGGTGGATTATTCCCATGTCGTCATGCAGCGCGAGCCTGTTGTCCCGACCAAGCCGGTCGACAGCTTTTCCTGGCGCCGTCCGGCCGTGCAGGGCTTCCTGATCGGCGCGCTGCTGGTGTGCCTGTCGCTGGTGGTGGCCGCGCTCCTGCGCAAGACCATCTCCTCCACGGAGGATCTCAAGGCCGACACGAACCTGCCGATCCTGGCCATGGTTCCCGAGACTGCCGTCAAGCAGCGCCGCCGGGGCGTCTCCGCCATCAATATTCTCCGGCCGGATGCCGACCAGCAGCTGCTCTCCGCCTTCCGCGGGCTGCGCGTGAAGCTCCTGCGCGAGATCGACCCCCAGCACGGCAAGGTCATCCTGGTCACCAGCACCATCCCCGGCGAGGGCAAGACCACCGTCTCCATGAACCTTGCGCTTGCGCTGGCGTCCAACGGCGCGCGCACGCTCCTGGTGGACGCGGATCTGCGCAAGCAGGATCTGGCCTTTGAGCTTGAGGCGGAGGAAAAGCCCGGCCTGAGCAAGTACTTCACCGATGAATCCCTCAGCCCCGCGGACTGCGTCGCGGACGTTCCGGGCTCGACGCTCAAGCTCGTGTCCAACCGCAGCGAGACCGACGATCCCGCCGTTCTGAATCCGCACAAGTTCCGCTATTTCCTGGAGGCGCTCAAGCCGTATTACGACTATATCGTGGTCGATACGCCCCCCTGCGGCATCATCTCCGATGCGCGCTTCATCACCCGCGACGCGGACAGCATCATCTATGTGGTCCGGCGCGACTTTGCCGCGCGCGGACAGATCCTGGACTGCCTGCAGAACCTTGCCGCCGAAAACCAACATCTGACCGGCTGCGTGTTCAACGGCACTGCCCACACCAGCAGCGCTTACGGCTACGGCTATGGCTACGGGAAGTATGGCTACGGCAGCAGCAAATATGGCTACGGCGTCAAAAAGCCCTCCGAGGACGAGGAAAACTGACAGCATGCCTGCGGGCTCCTGCTTTTCGGCAGGAGCCCTTTTTCTGGGACGAAGCATATCAAAAATGACATGAAAGAGAGGGGACGGACAATGGACGCATCGGCGCTCGGCGCATGGCAGGCGCTGCTCGCGGACGAGCTGGAGCAGCCGTATTTCCGCGCGCTGGAGGAGCGGCTCGCGCAGGCGGAGCGCGGGGCGGAGGTCTATCCGCCGGCCGGCCGGCGGTTCCGCGCGTTTACCGCCACGCCGCCGGAGGCGGTGCGCGCGGTGATTTTGGGGCAGGACCCCTATCACGGCCCGGGACAGGCGGACGGACTGGCCTTTTCCGTCGGCGCCGGGACGAAGCTGCCGCCTTCGCTGCGGAACATATTCCGTGAGCTTGCGGCGGATACCGGGGACGAGTGCGCCTGCGGGGATCTGGGCGCCTGGGCTGCGCAGGGCGTGCTGCTGCTCAACTGCGCCCTCACCGTGGAGGCCGGGAAGGCCGGCAGCCACGCCGCGCTGGGCTGGCACACGTTCACCGACCGCGTCATCGCCCGCACGACGGAGCTTCCGCAGCCCATCGCCTTCATCCTCTGGGGCGCGTTCGCACAGCAGAAGGCTGTGCTGGCGGGGCGCAGCCCCTATCCGCGCCTGATCCTCTGTTCGGCGCATCCGAGCCCTCTGAGCGCCTACCGGGGGTTTTTCGGCAGCCGTCCCTTTTCCCGCGTCAACGACTTTCTGCGCGCCCACGGCGAAGCATCCATTAACTGGAAAACAGACGGCGGCGCATGCGGAATGCCATGATCTGTTATATCCAAAAAGATATTCCAAAAAAATCTGAATTTTTTCCAAATGCAGTTGAAATTTGCACCGTTTTATCATAGAATATCCATGCTTGCATTTTTCACGGACAAGGGGTGCAAACCTTGCTGCACATCGTATTGGTCGAGCCGGAGATCCCGGCCAACACCGGGAACATCGCCCGCACCTGTGCGGCCACGGGCAGCGTTCTGCATCTGATCGAGCCGCTCGGCTTCGACATCTCGGACAAGGCCGTCAAGCGCGCCGGGCTGGACTATTGGCATCTGGTGGACGTCCGCGTCTACCGGGACCTGGAGGACTTCTTTTCAAAAAACGACGTGCGCGTCATGCGCCTGTACACCACCAAGGCGCCCCGGCGGTACGACGAGCTGCCCTATCCGGACGGCTGTTATCTGTTTTTCGGCAAGGAGACGAAGGGGCTGCCGGAGCCGTTTCTTGCCGCGCATCATGAAAGCTGTGTCCGCATCCCCATCCGGGCTGAGGCCAGGAGCCTCAATCTCGGCAACAGCGTGGCTGTGGCCGTGTTCGAGGCGCTGCGGCAGCAGTCGTTCCCCCATCTGCAGGAGCAGGGAGCGATGGCCGGATGGGATCTGTCCGTCCGTCAGTAAGAAACTAACTTAGGAGGTATCTGCATGAATTACAACAAGAAATCCATCGAGGATATCGACGTCCGCGGCAAACGCGTTCTGTGCCGCTGCGACTTCAACGTCCCGACCAAGGAAGGGCGCATCACCAGCGACAAGCGTATCGTCGCCGCTCTGCCGACTGTACAGTACCTCGTGCGCAACGGGGCGCGCGTGATCCTCTGCTCCCATCTCGGCAAGCCGAAGAACGGCCCGGAGCCTGCGTTCTCTCTGCAGGTGGTGGCGGAGCGCCTGAGCGAGCTCCTCGGCCAGCCGGTCAAGATGGCAAAGGACGTTGTGGGCGAAAGCGCCCAGGCGCTGGCTGCCGGCCTGCAGGACGGCGAGGTCATGCTGCTTGAAAACACCCGCTTTGAAAAGGGTGAGACGAAGAACGATCCGGAGCTGTCGAAAAAGCTTGCCTCCATGGCCGATATTTTCGTGAACGACGCGTTCGGCTCGGCGCACCGCGCCCATGCCTCCACCGCCGGCGTGGCGGACTATCTGCCTGCCGTATGCGGCTATCTGGTGCAGAAGGAAGTCAGCGTCATGGGCAAGGCCCTGGCGGATCCCGAGCGTCCGTTCGTCGCCATTCTCGGCGGCGCAAAGGTCTCCGACAAGCTCAACGTCATCAACAACCTCCTGGAAAAGGTGGATACGCTCATCATCGGCGGCGGCATGGCCTATACGTTCCTTGCGGCCAAGGGCTACGGCATCGGCCAGAGCCTCTTTGACGCCGAAAAGGTGGATTACTGCCGCGACATGATGGCCAAGGCCGAGCAGAAGGGCGTCAAGCTGCTCCTGCCGGTGGATACGGTCATTGCCGCGTCCTTCCCGAACCCCATCGACGCGCCGGTCGAGGTCCGCACCGTTGACGCCGACAAGATCCCCGCGGATATGCAGGGCCTGGACATCGGTGAAAAGACGCGCGCGCTCTTTGCCGAGGCGGCCAAGACCGCAAAGACCGTCGTCTGGAACGGCCCGATGGGCGTGTTCGAGAACCCGACGCTGGCCAGAGGCACCATTGCCGTGGCGCAGGCCCTGGCGGATTCCGAGGCTGTGACGATCGTGGGCGGCGGCGACTCCGCGGCTGCGTGCGAACAGCTGGGCTTCGCAGACAAGATCACCCACATCTCCACCGGCGGCGGCGCGTCGCTGGAATTCCTGGAGGGCCTGGAGCTGCCCGGCATCGCCTGCCTGCAGGACAAATAATCACATCGGCATGAACGGGGACAGCCCCGAATTGATATAGATAACAGGAGAATCTACCATGAACAGAAAGTACCGCAAGACTGTCATCGCCGGAAACTGGAAGATGAACAAAACTCCGTCCGAAACCAAAGCATTCATGACCGAATTCAAGGCCATCATGCCCAAGGGCCGCTGGTGCGACGTGGCGCTGTGCGTCCCCGCCGTCTGCATCCCCGCGGCTGTCAAGGCCATGCGCGAGACGCGCATCGGCATCGGCGCGCAGAACTGCAACGCCAACGCCGCCGGCGCCTATACCGGCGAGATCGCTGCCAATATGCTCGTGGATGCGGGCTGCAAGTACGTCATCATCGGCCATTCCGAGCGCCGCGCTGCCGGTGAAACGGATGCGGACGTGAACGCCAAGGTGCACGCTGCCCTGGAAAACGGCCTGATCCCCATCGTCTGCGTCGGTGAAAGCCTCGCCCAGCGCGAGACCGGCATCACCACCGAGTGGGTCACGCTGCAGATCAAGTCCGCGCTGGACGGCATCGGTGAGGATCAGATCCGCAGGATCATCATCGCCTATGAGCCCATCTGGGCCATCGGCACCGGCAAGACCGCCACGCCCGAGCAGGCGGAGGAAGTCTGCGAGAATATCCGCACCGTGGTGCGCAAGCTCTTCGGCGCCAAGATCGCCCGCGCGATCTCCGTGCTCTATGGCGGCTCCATGAACGAGAAGAACGCTTATGATCTTCTGGCCCAGCCGGACATCGACGGCGGCCTGATCGGCGGCGCGTCCCTCGTCCCCGAAAAGTTCGTCAAGATCATCGAGGCTGCCAACCAGCCCACCATCTGATCCATCCGGACCGGGGGAAGCGACCAGTCGCTTCCCCCGATTTTTTTGTGCGGCGTCGTGCTGCGGAGGAACCATGTACACACTTCTGCTCGCTGTGATCTACCTTGCGTTCATCAGTCTCGGCCTGCCGGATTCGCTTCTGGGCGCGGGCTGGCCGGTGATGCACACGTTTTTCGGCGTCCCGCTGCCTGCGGCGGGCGTCGTGTCCATGACGATCTCAGGCTGCACGGTCATCTCAAGCCTTGCCTCCGAGCGGATGACGCGGCGCTTCGGCACGAGCCGCGTGACGCTTGCGAGCGTCCTGCTGACGGCTGCGGCGCTGCTGGGCTTCTCCTGCTCCGGGATGTTCCTGCAGGTCTGCCTCTGGGCTGTGCCTTACGGGCTGGGCGCCGGGTCCATCGACGCTGCGCTCAACAACTATGTCGCCCTGCACTACACCTCGCGCCACATGAGCTGGCTGCACTGCTTCTGGGGCGTCGGGACGATCGTCAGCCCGTATATTATGAGCTGGGCGCTCACGCATGCGTCCTGGCAGACGGGCTACCGCACGGTCAGCGTGATCCAGTTCGCCATTGCGCTGGCGCTTGCGGCGTCGCTCCCGCTGTGGCGCATCCACCGCGCCCCCGCAAGCCCGGAGGGCTCCGGCGCAAAGCCGGTGGGCCTGGCCGGCGCGCTGCGCATCCGGGGCGTGGCGCAGGTGCTGCTGGGATTTTTTTGCTACTGCGCCGCCGAGGCGACCTGCATGCTCTGGACGGCCTCGTATCTGATCGGCACCCGCGGCGTGTCCGCAGAGCGTGCGGCGGCGTTTGCTTCGCTGTTTTTCATCGGCATCACCGCAGGGCGTTTCCTGTCCGGACTGATCTCCGACCGGGTCGGGGACCGGGGCATGATCCGCCTGGGGGCGGCTGTGGCGGCGGCAGGCGTCTGCATGACGGCGCTCACGCGCCTGCCCGTGGAGGCCGCCCTCGCCGGATGCGTCGTCATCGGCCTTGGCTGCGCGCCCATTTATCCGAGCATCATCCATGCCACGCCGGCAAACTTCGGCGCGGACAGGTCGCAGGCGGTCATCGGCATGCAGATGGCCAGCGCCTACACCGGCTCCACCTTCATGCCGCCCTTGTTCGGCGTCCTGTCGGCCCGGCTGGGGCTGCAGCTCATGCCGGCGTTCGTGGGCCTGTTCCTGGTCCTGACGGTCATTTTGACGGAGGCCGGCTTCCGGCTGGCCGGACAGACGCGGAAGTGAAATTTTTCCTTACATTCGCCCAAAAAATCTGTTATACTTATATTATGTGAGAATACATGCTGTTTTTCTTGTAATATAAGGAGCTTTGCTATGTTTTCGGTCGGAGATCATATCATTTATGGCATCGAGGGCGTTTGCCGCGTGGAGGCGATCGGCCGCATGAACGTGGACGGGCTGGATAAAAACCGCGAGTATTATCGTCTCCGCCCTGTTTATTCCGGCGGGACGATCTACACGCCGGTGGACGGCAGGACCGTGATGCGCCCGGTGATTTCCAGGCAGGAGCTGGAGACGCTGCTGCCTGAGGCCAGGCAGATGGAACCGCTGACGGATGTGCCGTCCGATTTCCGGGCTGCGGGGGAGTATTACCGCAGCATCCTTGCGCAGCACGACTGCCGGATGCTGCTGCGGCTGTGCAAGACGCTCTATCAGCGGCAGGCGGCGCTCTCCGGCACCCGGCGGAGCATCAGCTCCACGGAGCTGCGCAGCTGGCGCATGGCCGAGCAGATGCTCTATGGCGAGTTCGGCTTTGTGCTGGGCATGCCGCCTGCGGAGGTCAAGCCGTACCTGCAGAAGCAGTTCGCGGGTGAATAACGGCATAAAACGGACAAAAGGATCCCCCGGCTAAGCCGGGGGATCCTTTTGTTATGAAACCATGGTCTGACCGATGGCGGTCATTTTGTGCCGTTGCGGTTCTCGGAGAGATAGACGCGCAGGGCGGCGTTTGCCGCGCGCTGCTGGGCTGCGGTCATGAGGATCTTGCCGCGTGCAATGCTGAGAAGGCCCTCCTGCCGGAAGCTGTTGAGCAGGCGGTTGATGGAGTTGACCGAGAGGCCGATCTCCTCGCACATCTGCTGGCGTGTTTTGCGGATGGGCGCGTCGGGGGCGGCGCTCCGGCTGACCTGCTCAAGCAGATATTTGAGCAGCACATATTTGGTCGAGTAGAACATCCGCTCGCCGCTGTGGTAGCTGGTCTGGTAGAGCTTGTTGGCAATGCCCTCGCTCACGAAGCGCAGCAGGCGGATGTCGGTGTTCAGCCAGGCGTCGAACAGCCGCTCGGGAACGAAGGCGATCCTGCAGGGCGTGATGGTTTCAAGCGTGACGGAGGTGATGCCGTGGCCGGACAGGAGCGTGACCTCTCCGGTGAAGGAGATGGGATCGTTGATCTCGATCATGAACAGGTTCCCGTTTTCCAGCTCGTTGACCACGCGGAAGGTCCCGGCCAGCAGGATGCCGACATGCTCCAGCTTTGCGTCCTTCTGATGGATGATCCGGTGGGCAGGGAAGCTCTGCAGGGAAAACTGCCCGTCCAACGCGGGCGGGATGCGGAAATCCAGCGCGGCCAGCGCCGGGAACATGACGCAAAGCTCCTGATAATACATGCGTCCTCCTCCCCGCCGGAGCGGCGTTCAGCTCCAGCTTGTCAGATGCGGCTCACGCGCGAAGATGCGCGCTGCCTCCGCGCGGATGCGCGCTTCATCCAGCGTCAGCAGCTCCCGGTCCTTCATGACCAGGCGGCCGTCGATGATGGAATGCCAGACGTCGGCGCCGCAGGCGCTTTCCACAACGGTATGCAGCAGATTCTGCGTCGGCCAGAGGTGTGCGCCGTCTGTCCGCAGGGCGATGAGATCGGCCTTTGCGCCGGGCTCGATGCGTCCGACGCCTTCCATGAACAGCGCAGCCGCGCCGCCCTGCGTGGCCATGCGCAGGAGCGTCTCCGCCGGCATGACGGAGCTGTCTGCGCTCTCGATGCCGCGCGTGGCGTTCATAAGGCAGCGGAACAGGCGAATCTCCCGGAACAGGTCCAGCCCTCCGTGGCCGGCGCCGTCGCTGCCGAAGCCGCACCGGACGCCGCGCGCAAGCAGCTCCGGCGTTTTGGGCACGCCCTTGCCGGAATTGGAGAACGGGCAGTGCGCCGCACGGATGTCATGCCGCGCAAGCACCTCCATTTCAGCCGGGGACAGGAAGATCGCGTGGGCCGCGAGCATCTGCCGCGGGATCAGGCCCTCCCGCTCCAGCCAGACAAAGGGCCGCTCGCCGTAGCGCTCGAGGAACTCCGTGACCTCGGGCGCATATTCGTTCAGATGGGTCTCGAAGGGGACGCCGTCCTCCATTGCGGCCTCAATGACCGCGCGGAGCATGGTCTGGCTGACGGCGGTGGGCGTGGGGACGGAATAGATGGGCCCGAGCCTGCCGCTTCCGGCGGCAAGACGGTCCCGGAGCCGCCGCAGGGCGGCGATCCCCGCCGCGGGCGAGGCTGCACGGAGCGCATCGGGCGCATGCGGGCTGTCGTTCGTCCAGACGCTGAGCCGGCCGCGCAGGCCGGCGGCCTCATAGACGTCTGCAAACGCTTCGGCGTATTTCCCGCCGGCGTCCACAAAGGAGGTGGTGCCGCAGCGGATCATGTCCATGGCGGCAAGCTCGGCCGAGAGCGTGGAGGACTCGGCGGTGAGGCGCGCCTCAAAGGGCAGGTTGACGCGCTTCCAGATGATGGGCTTTTCGTCAAGCAAGCGGCCCCTGAGCAGCTGCTGGCTCGTGTGGATGTGTGCGTCGGTCAGTCCGGGCATCACAAGCAGATGCTCGCCCGGGAGAACGGTTTCGGCCTCGGCGGGGCTTCCGGCAAAGCCGGCGATCCGGCCATCCCGGATGGCAAGGTCCGTGCCGTGCCGGATCGTCATATCCGGCAGAAGGCAATCGACGTTTGTAAACAGGATATCATATTTTTTCATCCGATGCAAACTCCTTCTGCTGCTTTATTTCAGAAGCATCCACACAGAAAACGCGATGGAAAAGACGGCGATGGCACGCTTGAGCGGCTGCTGCGGGATGCGCCCGGCAAGCCGGCTGCCGAGCATGATGCCTGCCGCATGGGCGGCGAAGGCCAGGGCCATCGGCACGATCAGCGCGCCGCTCAGCCCCTGCGCCCCATAGACAAACAGCGCCGGGAGCGCGATAAAGACCGAGTCGAACAGTGCCGCGCCGACAGCCTCGCGCACCGGAAGGCCAAGCACCACCAGCAGCGGCATGACCAGCACCGGCCCGCCTGCGCCGGACATCGCGCAGATGACAGCCGTCACGAAGCCCAGCGGCACAAGCACGCCCGGGTGCAGCCGCGGCTGACGCGCGTCCTGCCGGCACCGGCCAAGATAGTCCTGGACAAAGATCATGACGCCTGAGACGAGCACGACGGCATAGAGAACGGTCCTGACGTGGGCGGAGACAAAGAACTGCCCGACCAAGGCTCCGGCAAGCGAGCCTGCCAGCGCGGAAAGGCCGAGGGGGAGCGCGGCTCCGGCCGGAAGCTCCCCCCGTTTGCGGTAATTCCAGGCGCCGAGCAGGCCGGAGATCAGGAAGCAGCCGAAGCTCAGGAACAGGCTCTGCGCGGAGGTATATCCGCACACGCTCAGAAAGAAGATCGGCAGCAGAAATCCGGCCACGCCGCAGACCCCGATGCACAGGCCCACACCGGACGCGACAAGCACGATGAGGACGGACTGGATCATGTCAGATGGTGCCCATGAGCTTCAGAACGATCTGTCCGATGAGCGCGGAGGCGAGGAACGTTCCGGTCATGACCAGGATGGCGACGATGATGTAGCGCCAGCCGGTCCGGATGAAGGTCCTGAGCTGGTTGCTGATGGACATGCCCGCGTATGCGCCGACCATGGTCAGGGGCGCGGTGAAGTTGATCTTGCCGGCCGCGTCGATGACGAACTGCGAGATCGGGGAGATCGGGCAGGCGGCCAGCAGGCCGAGGATGGAGCAGTAGGCGACGGTGGGGAGCTTGAGCGGGATGATGGCCTTGAGCCCTGCGCCCAGCAGCGCGATGACAAGCAGCACGCCCACGCCGGGCAGAGACTCCATAAACGAGACATGGAAGCCGATCAAGTTTGCCAGCAGCATGCCGACGCCGGTGATTGCCAGGGTGAAGATCACTTCTTTTGCACGCATGTTCATGCCTGTTCCCTCCGTCCGTATTTGGTGAGTCGGCCGATCTTCGGCTCGAGCTTTTTATAGAGGAAGTTGCAAAGCGGCAGGCCGATGAAGATCGCCATATAGATCCCGTCGATGCCGGAGACGGTCTCCGAGGCGGCGGCCAGCGCGGAGATCTGTTCGGCCATGGCCGGATAGATCTGGGTCAGAGTGGCGGTGGCGGAGGACATCAGGATGCCCGCGCCGACGCCGGAGGCCATGCCCAGCGCATAGGGATGGAACCAGTTGAGCGCGGCGACCACAGAGGCCATGAAGCCGAAGTAGATGGTGCCGACCATGCCGATGGTGATATAGACGGCCAGGCAGCCCTGCGCTTCGGGTGAGCTTGCGCCGTACATATCCTGGATGAGCGCGAGGTTGGTTTCACGGTTGATGGAGTGCGCGGCGCCGATCCCGTCGCGCTTGAGGCCGAGCAGCAGGGCCACAGGCAGCGCAAGGAAGATGGTGCCGAGATTGCCGAACTCCTGCAGCAGAATCGCCGGGCCGACCGACAGGACGGTCTTGATCTGCGCGCCGGCATTGATGCCGAGCTTGGCAATGAACGGGAGGATGGCAACGCCGACGAGCGAGCCCGCGGCCTTGACCTTTTTGTCGTCCAGGATCTTCAGGACGTTCGGGCCGGTCAGAAGACCGAGCGCAAGGGAGAAGAAGATGGGGAAGATGATGAATGTGCCCTTCCAGACCGGAATGCGGATCTGGCCGATCTTGTCCGCAATGAGAATGAAGACCAGCGCCAGCAGGTAGATGATCCACTCGGTTTTGATCCGCTCCCGCAGTGAACCGTATGCGTATGCTTTCTCTTTCATGGTTCCCTCCTTATGTTCTGTGCAGGATGGTCGTATGCTGCTTCCATCATAAAAAACAGCCCGGAAGAAAACCATTCCATTTGGGTTGTTTTCCGCAAAAATGAAGAAAAAAACGCGGGCTTGTTCCGGCTCCGGAGAACGCCTTCGTCCGCTTCCCGAAGCTGCCTGCCGCAGCCGGGCGGCCAGCGCCGCACCACTATGCGCAAAAAAGCCGGAGAAGGAGGCGCTTCACAGGGAAACGCCTCCTTCTCCGGAACGCTTTGCGCGGCCCGGTCAGACCTCCTGCCACAGGGCAAGCTGCGCGCGCATCCAGCCGGAAACATCCATGCCGTAGACGCGCTGAAGATTCTCCGCGCTGAGCACCTCCCGCACCGGGCCGAAGCCTGCCGGGCGGCCGCGGTCCAGCAGCAGCGCGCCGGTGCCGTGGGCGAGCGCCATGCTCAGATCGTGCATCACCGAGATCACCGCCCGCCCCGGCTGCTGAAGCCACTGCTCCAGCAGCGCAAAGATCTGCTTCTGATAGACCATGTCCAGGTGGTTCGTCGGCTCGTCAAGGATCAGAAGCGCCGGGTCCTGGGCAAAGACCTGCGCCAGGAATACCCGCTGCAGCTCGCCGCCGGAGAGCGCCAGAACGCTCTTGCCGCGCAGCTCGGTCAGGCCGGTGTCGGCCAGGGCGCGGGCAACGCGCGCCTCCCCGTCGGCGGCCTGCGGGGAAAAGAGGCCGGGGGACCACGCATAGCGGCCCAGCCGCACCACCTGCTCCACGGTGAAGGAATAGCCAACGGCGTGATTCTGGCTCAGAACGCCCAGCCGCCGGGCGAGCACATGCGGCCGCACGGCGCGCAGGTCCTCGCCGTTCCAGGTGATGCGGCCCGTATAGGCCGCCGCCTGCGCAACGGCGCGGACGACGGAGCTCTTGCCCGCGCCGTTCGGCCCGACGATCATCAGCCAGTCGCCCGGCCGGACATGGAAGCTGACGCCGGCCACGGCCTCCGTGCGGCCGTACCGCACGGAAAGATCCTGTACATCCAGCATGTTCATGGCGCCTGCCTCCTTGTCCGGAAGAAGATCAGCACGAACACCACCGCGCCGATCAGGCTCGTCACCACGCCGATGGGCAGCTGCACGGGCCGCAGCACCACCCGCGCAGCCAGGTCGCACAGCATCAAAAAGACCGCCCCGCCGAACAGCGACGCCGGCAGGAGCCTGCGGTGGTTCGGACCCGTGACCATGCGCACGACATGCGGCGTCACAAGGCCCACAAAGGCGATGGACCCGCCGATGGAGACGCACACGCCCGTGAGCGCAGACACGGCAATGAGGATCGTCAGCCGCACGCGGCGCACATCCACGCCCACCGAGCGTGCGTTGTCCTCCCCGATGGCGAAGGCGTTGAGCTCCCGCGCGTGGGCAAGGATCACGCCGCCGCAGACGGCAAGCGCCCCCAGAAGCACCAGCGCGTTTGGATAGCTGCTGCCGGAAAGCGAGCCCATGGTCCAGAACGTGATGCTCCGGAGCCGGTCGGAGGCAAAGGTGATGACAAGGGAGAGGACGCTGTTGACGAACATGGTGAAGATCACGCCGATGAGGATGATCGTGTTCGTGGAGAGCGTGCAGTCCAGCCGCCAGGCCAGCGTGAGGATCAGCAGCAGCGACCCGAAGGCGAACATGATCGCCATGACCATCGTTCCGGCAAAGGGCAGGCCGGGGATCTGAATGCCGAAGGCGATGGCAAGCACCGCGCCCAGCGACGCGCCCGACGAGACGCCCAGCGTGCTGCCGTCGGCCAGCGGGTTCTTCAGCAGCCCCTGCATCGCCGCGCCGCCCACGGACAGCGCTGCGCCCGTCAGCGCCACGCACAGCACACGCGGCAGGCGGGAGGAGAGCAGGATGCTGGCCGCGGCGGTCGCAGGCGCGGGCCGGCCGGCCAGTGCATCCCGGAGGACCTGCAGCGTCTGCGCCGGGGGAATGGACACGCTCCCCGCGCTCACGCACAGCAGCACTGTCAGAAGTGTCAGCGCCGCAAACGCCGCGTAGGCCGGGAGGGCGTATGCCTCCCGGCCTGATGTGCGGATCCTGCCGCGGCTCACGCGGCGTCGTCCGCGGCCTGGCGGTCACGGACAAATTCAAAGAGCATCCGCGCGCCGTCCGCAATGCGCGGGACGGGGCGGCTGAGCTCATTGTTCGGCATGTCCAGCACGGCGCCGTTCTGCACGGCGGTGATGTTCTCCCAGCCCGTGCGGGAGAGGATCTCCTCCTCCGGGGTGGGGCCTTCGCCAAAGTACATGGAAATGGTCACGATGTAGTCCGGGTTCCGCTCAATGACCTGCTCCTCGCTGACCTCGGCCCAGCCGTCCACATCGGCAAAGATGTTTTCCAGGCCCAGCAGCTCCGCCACCTCGTTCATGAACGTGCCCTTGCCCGCGGCCCAGAGGCCCCACTGCAGCGGGGAGACCTCAAAATACACCGTTCCGCCGGGCAGCTCCGAAGCCTGCCTGCGCAGCTCGTCCAAAGAGCCCTGCATATCTGCCACGACCTGCTCGGCTTCCGTTTCCTTTCCCATGAGCGCGCCGATCATCCGGACGGACTGGCAGACGCCGGCGATGTCCTGCGCGTCAGAGACGACGACGCGGATGCCCGCGTCCTCCAGCTGCTGCACCTGCTCCTCGGTCTGGGCCATGGTGCTCATGAGCAGCACCTGGGGCGCAAGGGCAATGATGCCTTCGATGTCCGTTTCATATCCGCTCTGCACGGAGGGGACGTCCAGGACCTCGGCGGGATAGTCGCAGTATTCGCCGCGGCCGACCAGCGTGTCGCCTGCGCCCACGGCAAAGAGCACCTCGCAGTCGGCGGCGGACAGCGCCACCACGCGCGTGGCAGGCGCGTCCAGCGTGACGGTCCTGCCCATCATGTCGGTGACGGTGACGCTGTGATCGGCGGTCTGCGCCTCGGACGCGGGCGTTTTGGCACAGGCGGCCAGGAGCGTCAGAAGCATGGCCGCGGCCAGCAGAAGCGACAGGATACGGGTTTGGTTCTGTTTCATATCGGTTCTCCTTTTTTGCTCAGAAAATAGAAAAAAGCCTCTTTTTTACAGAAAAAGAGACAGCAAAACTGCGCGGCGTCGCCGCGTGTGTCAATGCCGCACCCCAGCAGCATCCCCCTTTCTCCGCAGCGCAGCCAGGTCTCCCGGCTTGGCATCATCCGCAAGGGCGCCTTCCCGCCTTCCGGCAGTGACTTGATTGCCCTCTTGTCCGCTTCACGGTTACTGGGATAGCCCGGAAGTCGCATCCGTGTTCCCTCGGCGGCTCCGGCCGCCGGTGCGTCCCCGCACAGCTTGCGCGCGATCTTCAGTTGTCACGGGCCGCGCGCAGGGCGCGCGGTTCGCCCTCAGTATAGCCGACGCGCGGCCGGCTGTCAACCGCGGGCGGGAAGAAACATGCTGTACAAACCCTCCGCCGCCTGCTATAATACAGGAAATGCCGAACAGAAACGGGACGTTGTGCCATGGATGAAGTCGTAAAAAGCAACAAGCTCCGAACGATCCTCTCCGGCGCGGCCAGCACGCTTGCACTGCTGTGCTGCTCCGGGCCGATCATGCAGACCTTTCTTGCAAGCCTTGGGTTTCCCAGCCGGTTTATCTATATCCATACGGTGGTTCTGCAGGCGGTGCATTTTCTGACCATCTGCCTGGCGTCCCGCTGGGCGGATCACGGCAACGCCGCCCGGCGCATGGCGGCCGTGCTTGCGCCGCAGGCGCTGCTGTATCTGTGCTATCTGCCGCTGTGCGTGTGGCGCTCGGCGTCGCTGACGTCGTTTCTGATCCTGACGGGCATCAACATCCTGCAGAACATCGCCCTCGGCCTGACCACGGTCTGCGATTACAAGCTGCCCTATGTGCTCTATGGCCCGAAGGACTACGCCAGCGTGGTCTCCATCGGCGGGATCATCTCGGCGGCGCTGTCGTTCGGCAGCGGACTGCTCATCTCACGGCTGACGCGCTGGCTGGGCTATGCGCAGCTCATGTTCTACGGCTGCATGGTCTCGGCAGCGCTGACCGCGCTGAGCGCGCTCCTGCACTTCGGGCAGAAGCCTGTTCTGGAGCAGCCGGAGGCCGGGCGGCAGCGGCAGGATGTGCCGCTGCGCGACGTGTTCCTGCACCCGATGTTCCTGCGGCTGATCCCCGGGAACCTGCTGCGGGGCTACGCGGGCGGCGCGCTGTCGGTGATGGCGGTCATCGTGCTCGACCTGGGCTTCAGCGCAGAGACGGCCACCTCCCTCGTCTGGGTGCAGGCGGCGGCGTCTCTGACGGGAAGCATGCTCTTCGGGCTGGCCGCGCAGCGCATCTCGTCCTGCACGCTGTTCCTGGCCGGGAGCCTGCCGTTCGCGGCGCTGCCGCTGATCCTCCATCTGCCGGACAGCACTGCCTTCCTGGCCATCTACACCGTGATCTATGTGGGCCGCGTCGTCACGGATTACGCCGTGCCGAACGTGCTGCGCCTGGCCGTTCCCATGGAGATCGCCGGGCCCTACCACGCATGGCGGATGGTGCTCTTTACGCTTGGGATGATCCTGGCCACGAGCACGGCGGCAGCCGTGTCCGCACAGGTGCTGATGCTCCTGTGCGCGGCCGCGCAGATCCTGGCGGCCCTCAACTATTTCCTGCAGAAGGACCTGCGCAGCTCCACGATCCCGGACCGCGCGCTCCGCCACGGCCGGCACAGCCGCACCTCCGCGCCCTGAACCCGCAGTGACCGGCCGACGCAGCCTTCTGCATCGGCCGGCTTGAATATAAAACGGATATTATGCAGAAAACCCTTGACTTCATGCAAAATACTTGTATAATAATTGAAAACGAAGGGGGCGGAACGCGCTTCCGTCCCGGATGGGAGGCCGTGCTGTGGAGGCCGGGAGAGCGCTGATCGAGGTCAGGAACCTCAAAAAATACTACAACAAGGGGCAGATCAAGGCGCTGGACGACGTGAGCGTGGAGATCCGCGCCGGCGAGGTGATCGTGGTGATCGGGCCGTCCGGCTCGGGCAAATCGACGCTGCTGCGCTCGCTGAACCTGCTGGAGGTACCGACGTCCGGCTCGATCCTTGTGGACGGCGTGGACATCACGAAGAAGAAGGATGCGAACGGGAAAAAGCTCGATCTGGATCTGCACCGGCAGAAGATGGGCATGGTGTTCCAGCATTTCAACCTGTTCCCGCACATGAGCGTGCTGGAAAACATGACGCTCGCGCCCATCCAGGTGCGCCATATTGCCCGGGCGGAGGCGGAAAAGAAGGCGCACGCGCTCCTGGCGCGCGTCGGGCTGGACGACCGGGCCGGGGCATATCCGGCGCAGCTGTCCGGCGGGCAGAAGCAGCGCGTGGCCATCGTCCGGGCGCTGATGATGGAGCCGGAGGTCATGCTCTTTGACGAGCCCACGTCCGCCCTTGACCCGGAAATGGTGGGGGAGGTGCTGGAGGTCATGCGCGAGCTGGCCCACGTGGGGATGACCATGGTGGTCGTTACCCACGAGATGGGCTTCGCCCGGGAGGTCGGCAGCCGCATCCTGTTCATGGCGGACGGAAAGCTCCTGGAGCAGGGAACGCCGGAAGCGATCTTCGGCCATCCGCAGAACCCGCGCCTGCAGGATTTTTTGAGCAAGGTGCTCTGAGCACGGCCCGGTCAAATAAACCGCAGGGCTGCCGCAAAGCGTCTGTGTTTTGCGGCAGCCCTGATCTTTTTTGCGGAAAACGTGCAAAAATCCCCGCGGCAGGGCAGATTCCGCTTGCATGTGGGGAAAGACTATTGTATAATATCACGTATTATTTGAGTAAGGAGGCTTGGCGTATGAGCAGAGTCATCATTCCCGCAGGATACCGTGCACCGCTGTCCGTCTATGAGCTGCAGCGGGCGATCGAGTTCATCAAGAGCAATTTCCAGGTGAATCTTGGCAATGCGCTCAATCTGCGGCGGGTGTCCGCCCCGCTGTTCGTGGAAGCATCGTCCGGCCTCAACGACAATCTCAACGGCTATGAGCGGCCGGTCGGCTTCGACATCCCCGACATCGGCAAGCAGGCACAGGTGGTCCAGTCGCTGGCGAAATGGAAACGCCTGGCGCTCAAGCGGTATGAATTCAACGTGGGCAAGGGCCTGTTCACCGATATGGACGCCATCCGGCGCGACGAGGTTCTGGACAACCTGCATTCGGTCTATGTGGATCAGTGGGACTGGGAGAAGGTCATCGCCCGGGAGGACCGGAACGAGGCATATCTGCGCCGGACCGTGCGCGACATCGTGGGCGCCGTGTGCGAGACGAACGACGCGCTGGGCATCGCCTTCCCGAGCCTGCACACAAAGCTGGACCGCGAGGTGTTCTTCATCACCACGCAGGAGCTTGAGGACCGCTGGCCGGACAGAACGCCCAAGGAGCGTGAAAACCTGATCGCAGCCGAGCACCACACGGTCTTTCTCATGCAGATCGGCGGACGCCTCCGCTCCGGAAAGCCGCACGACGGCCGTGCGCCGGACTATGACGACTGGTCGCTCAACGGCGACATCCTCATGTGGAACCCGGTGCTGGAATGCGCGTTCGAGATCTCCTCGATGGGCATCCGCGTGGACGAGCAGTCGCTTGACCGGCAGCTGCGCGAATCCGGCTGCGACGACCGCCGCAGCCTCCCGTTCCACCGGATGCTCCTGGCGGGCGAGCTCCCGCTCACCATGGGCGGCGGCATCGGCCAGAGCCGCCTGTGCATGCTCATGATCGGCACCTGCCACATCGGCGAGGTGCAGTCGAGCCTCTGGGATGAGCAGACCATGCGGGCCTGCGCAGACGCGGGCATCCTGCTGCTCTGAGGGAAATTACAAATCGAAAGAGGATTGCAAATATGGAAGAACTCATCACCATCCGGTCCCTGTTCCGGCAGACGGAGCAGTACGCAGGCAAACAGATCCGCGTGGGCGGCTGGGTGCGCAACCTGCGCGCATCAAAGAACTTCGGCTTCATCAACCTCTCCGACGGCACATTTTTCTCGCAGCTCCAGGTCGTCTACGGCAGCGCCCTGGAAAACTTCCAGGAGATCTCCCGGCTCAACATCGGCGCAGCTGTCATTGTGACGGGCGAGCTGGTGCTCACGCCGGAGGCCAAGCAGCCCTTTGAGCTGCAGGCGTCGGCGGTGGAGATCGAGGGCGTGTCCGCGCCCGATTTCCCGATCCAGCCGAAGCGGCACTCCATGGAGTATCTGCGCACCGTCAGCCATCTGCGCCCGCGCACCAATACGTTCCAGGCGGTGTTCCGTGTGCGCAGTCTCGCGGCTTACGCCATCCACAAATTCTTCCAGGAGCGCGATTTCGTCTATGTCCACACGCCCATCATCACGGGCTCGGACTGCGAGGGCGCGGGCGAAATGTTCCAGGTGACGACGCTGGATCTCAACAGCCTCCCGCGCACGGAGGACGGCGCCATTGATTATTCCGC
>CADCOJ010000008.1 GCA_902803075.1 Oscillospiraceae bacterium
AGCTCGCCGGGATGCACGCGGATCTGTACGGCTATTCCCGCAGCGTCACCACAGAGGATCTGGTCGGCTTCATCAATATCGAGTACGGGCGCATCGGCGCCGATCAAAACATCACGCCGCGCGAGGTGATCCGCGATTTCATTGAGCTGCTGGATCTTCTGTACCAACACCCGGACATGGAGCTTCCTGCGCTTCTTGGCTCTGAGGAATTCAGCTACGCAAAGTCGGACGCCGTTTCCGACGAGACGGAGGCCGGCTATTTGGAGTTTACACTATGAATGTTTTCGCGCGATATGCGCCGTTTATCCAGGACTATATCTACCGCTCCGGCTGGCAGAGTCTGCGGGCCGTCCAGAACGCGGCGGGAGACGCGATTTTTGGAACGGAAGAAAACGTGCTCCTGACGGCCTCCACTGCCTCGGGCAAGACGGAGGCGGCGTTCTTCCCCATCCTGACGCTGCTGGACGAAGCCCCCTCCAGGACGGTGGGCGTGCTGTACATTGCCCCGCTCAAGGCGCTGATCAACGACCAGTTCGGACGCCTGAACGACCTGTGCGAGGAGGAAGGCATCGCCGTCACCCGCTGGCATGGGGACGCCAGCCAGACCCGGAAACGAAAGCTCCTGAAAAAGCCCTCCGGCATTCTGCAGATCACGCCGGAATCCCTGGAATCGCTGATGATCAACAAGCACATGGAGATCCCCTCCCTCTTCGGTGATCTGCGTTTTATCGTCATCGACGAGGTACACGCCCTGCTGCGGGCGGACCGGGGTCTGCAGACCTTCTGCCTGATCGAACGCCTCTGCAGCCTGGCCGGCTGCGACCCCCGGCGGATCGGGCTTTCCGCCACCATCGGCGACCCGGAGCTGGCCGGGCAATTCCTGGCCGCGGGAAGCGGACGGGGCACGCTCATCCCGCGCTTCGACGGCGGCAAAGAGATCTGGCGGCTTTCCATGGAGCATTTCTTCAACTCGGCGCCCCAGGCAGACGAGGGCAAACCCACTCCCGCCGGAACACCGCCGACGGAAGCGCCCACAGACGCCGCACCGAAGGCCGCCGACCCGGGCATCGGGTATATTTTTGAACATACGCGAGGCAAAAAGTGCCTTATTTTCACCAATTCCCGGGAAGAATGCGAATCTGTCTGCCAGAGCCTGCGGCAATACTGCGAGGCGAACCATGAGCCGGACCGCTTCCTGATCCACCACGGCAACCTCTCCGCATCCTACCGGGAGAGCGCGGAGGAAGAGATGAAGGACGACGACTCGCTGATGTCGGTCTGCGCCACGGCTACGCTGGAGCTGGGCGTCGATATCGGCCGTCTGGAGCGCGCGTTCCAGATCGACGCGCCGTTCACCGTGTCCGGGTTCCTCCAGCGCATGGGGCGCACCGGGCGCCGGGGCGACCCGTCGGAGATGTGGTTCGTCATGCGGGAGGATCATCCGGAGGCCCGCGCCATGCTGCCGGACAGCATCCCATGGTATCTGATCCAGGGGATCGCGCTGGTGCAGCTCTATGCTGAGGAGCGCTTTGTGGAGCCGCCGCGGATGGACCGGCTGCCATACAGTCTGCTCTATCACCAGACCATGAGCACTTTGGCCTCCCACGGGGAGATGACTGCCGGCGAGCTCGCCTCCCGGGTCCTGACACTGAGCTGCTTCCGCCGCGTCACGCAGGAGGATTACCGGCTGCTGCTGCGTCATCTCATGCAGATCGACCATATCAGCCGCACGGAGACCGGCGGGCTGATCCTTGGCCTTGCCGGCGAACGCGTGGTGAACGACTACAAATTCTATGCGGTGTTCCTGGAGAACATCGAATACACCGTGCGCTCCGGCCCGGAGCAGCTTGGCACCATTGTGAAGCCGCCCCCCGTGGGGGACAAGATCGCCATTGCCGGCCGTGTGTGGGTGGTGGAGGAGGTCGACCACAAGCGGCGGGAGGTGTTCTGCACGCTGGTCAAGGGAAATATCCCGGCCTACTTCGGGGACGTGGCGGGCGATATCCACACCCACATCCTGGAGCGGATGTACCGGGTGCTCAGCGAGGACACGCAGTATCCCTATCTGATGCCTCACGCGGTCTGCCGTCTCGCGGACGCCAGAGAGACCTTCCGCAGATCGCTCATGGCGGAACGGCCGCTCGTTCATCTGGGCGGAAAGATGTGGGCGCTGTTCCCCTGGGTCGGCACTTACGCCTTCCTTGCCATGGAGCGCTTTCTGAAGCTGCGCTGCGCCAAACGGCTCGGGCTGAAGGGGCTGCAGTCCTCCCGCCCCTATTACATGCAGTTCACCATGCAGGCCGGTGAGGCGGAGTTTTATGAGATCGTCTGCGAGGAAGCGGACCGGGAATTTGACCCGATGGAGCTGGTTTACCCCAAGGAAGTACCGGTGTTTGAAAAATATGACGCGTATGTGCCGGAGGAGCTGGTGCGCAAGGGCTTTGCTTACGGCGTGCTCGATGCTGCGGGAATGAAAACGCGCATCCGGAGCTGGAAGAAATTCGGAGGAACGCAGGATGAAGCGTGAATATATGAGTTATGAGGAATACCTGGTCAATGTGAAAAAGGGCATCGTGACCGGGGACGGGAACTGCCCGGTCACGCCGCTGCTGGTTATGCTGCAGGGACGGTGGAAAGCCCAGCTGATGTATGAGCTGTGCATCTATGACACGGTGCGCTTCGGCCGCTTCAAAAAGGATCTCCCCGGCATCACCAACACCATGCTGACCAAAGCCCTGCGGGAGCGGGAGGAGGACGGGCTCATCAGCCGGAAGCAGTTCAATGAGATCCCGCCCCATGTGGAGTATTCCCTGACAGAGATGGGCCGCGACCTGCTGCCCGTGTTTTACGCCATCATGAACTGGGGCTTCCGCCACGAAAAGGAGCTCTACGGCCGCACGGGCCAAAAATGAGGTGAGGCGCCTTGCACGGCATCTGGAATCCCTGGCACGGCTGCAAACGGTGCAGCGAAGGCTGCCGGAACTGCTATATGTTTTATCTGGACGCCCTGCGCGGCAAGGACGGCGGCACGGTCTACCGCACCATAAAGGGGCTCTGATTTTGATACGATCAGGGTCCCTTTTCTTTGCGCCCCATCATTCTTCAAAGCATCCTGCAGCAAGAGGTTTCATGATGCGCTCTTAATATGTATGCGAGATACCGATTCTTTCGAGGAACAAGAATTCAGCCATCAGCCTTACGGGATTTCTATCAAGCAGCGCTTTTGCGTGCTCCTGAAAAACTATGGAGTTGTCAGATATGCGCTTTGCTGTGGGGTTCGCTTATGCTGCCGCATGTTGAACCATTCTACCAAATATGTTCCAAAAATGACCGTCTATCAAAAAGCAGTGGACAAACAAGTCTTGTTTTCCTATTATAACGTCGAAGCAAGGAGGTGGTGCTAATGCAGGTCGAAATCAAGATTGACAGCACTGTTACAGAACCGAAGGTCGTCATTCTGACAGATCAGATAAATGAAGAAATCAACGAGATATTTCGGAAACTCTCGGACACGGAATCCCAAATGATTGCTGGTTTTCAGAATGACACGGTGACACTGCTGGATCAGGACACTATTTTGAGAATCTATGCAGCGAACGGCAAGGTGTTCGCCGCCACAGAAA
>CADCOJ010000009.1 GCA_902803075.1 Oscillospiraceae bacterium
CCGGCGTAAATGCCGAACCGGATCCTTTCCGCGCCCTTCCACATGTGGCAGACGCGCATCTGCGTGAACGTCCTGCCGTCCTGCGAGCATTCGATGCGGTAGTCGTCCTCCCGTCTGCTGAGACGGTACCACATGACCGTTACATCCGCGGGGATCGCGGTCGTGGCCCAGTCGGAATATCCGTGGTTGGTCACCACGGAGCCCAGATGCTGGATGGATTCGTTCTCATATTCAACGGACGCCTTCAGCCAGTTTTCCGAATCCAGATACATGACGATGCCGCACTGATCGAAACGGCGGTGGCTGCAGGAAAAGTCTGTCTTTACAAGAAACGAAAAGAACTTCTCCCCGGTCTCCATCTGCAGCACGGGCGCGTTGTCGTTGCGGAAGTGATAGTATGTCCGCTGCCAGAGATCGGTGTGCGGCGCCGTGATGATTTCCACGCGGTCCGGCGTCACGCTGCAGTGCAGCGGTTTTCTTGTCCATGTCATGGTTTCGGCATTCAACGGTGCAGTCCTCTCTTTCTTCCGGCGGGCGGGCGTTTATGGACGGATGGGGAGCTCCCGGACGACGCGGTTTTTTCCGTCGGACAGCACCTCGATGCACGGCTCGTCGCTTCTTTCCATCGCGTAGTACGATCCGGCCAGGGCGGTCACCGGGGCAAGCTCCCGGCCGCGCTCAAGGGCGTCAACGGCGCGGTTGAAAAAGGTCTGATCGTATCGGAAGACCCTGCTGTCCTCAACGTCTGCCTCAAGGAGTTTGACCTGCCCGTATGTATAGTCGCCGCTTTCGATGCAGTCGTCCCGCAAATATGAGATCGCTTCCTCTATGCTCTCGCAGTAGAACACGCACCCGATCCGGCTCACGGAACCGTTCGGGAAGCGATGCCGCCTGACCCATTCAAAAATCCCTTCTGCGGCGTCCTTCACATAGTTCTCGTGCTTCCGCAGGCCGAGGGCGCACAGCTCTCTCGAATATGCCATGGCGGCGTAATAGACGCTCCAGAAGCAGCCTTCGTCTTTTTCAAGCGCAAGCAGAAACGGCTCTGCAAACCGGAAGTTGTTTTTGAAATCGGGGATCAGCTTGCCGCCGCCCTGATAGGAATCAACAGAATAGTGATACAGGATCATTGCCCGCAGCCCTCCAAAAGCATGTTTATCCGGAATGATTATACCATCGCTGCCCGGCGGGGTCAATCGCCCGGGCCCGGGGCCGGCGCGGAACAAACAGGGGAGGCGCTTCGCAGCGAAGCGCCTCCCGGTCTGTCCTGTTTGATTGGCCTCAGCGCTTGCGCCACGTCACCGGGATGACAAGCAGCAGCATGGGATCGATCTCCAGCCGGCCAAAGAGCATATCCAGGCAAAGCACGATCTTTGACAGCGGCGAGAACATGCTGTAATTCCCAGACGGACATACGAGGCCCAGTCCGGGACCGATGTTGTTGAATGCGGCGACAACGGAGGTCACGGTGGTGGAGGCGTCGAAGTTCTCCAGCGAGATGAGGATCACGGAAATCAGCATGATCAGGGCATAGAGAATGAAATACGTGCTGACGGAGCGGATGGTTTCGTCGTCGATCTTCTTGCCGTCGAGCCTGGCGACCTTGACGGCGTTCGGGTGCAGGAGCTTGCGCACGTCGGACTGGATCGTGCGGTAGAGGATCACGATGCGGGAGACCTTGAAGCCGCCGCCTGTCGATCCGGCGCATGCGCCCACGCACATCAAAAGCACCAGCAGGACACGGGAGAATTCAGGCCACCGGCTGAAATCGGCCGTGCCGAAGCCGGTCGTCGACATGACGGTCAGCACCGAGAACGACGAATGGTGGAACGCCTCGCCAAAGCCGCCGTACATGTGCATCACATTGAGCGCGATGGCTGCGGAGGAGGCGAGGATCAGGATGATGTACCAGCGCAGCTCGGTATTTTTGACGACAAGATCAAATTTTTTTCGAAGCAGGAAGAAATAGATCGAGAAATTGACGCCGAACAGGCCCATGAACACCGTCGTGACGGTCTGCAGATAGGGACTGTAGCTGGCGAAGGAATCGTTTTTGACGGAAAAGCCGCCGGTTCCGGCGGTTGCAACCGCGTGGCACAGCGCTTCAAAGACCGGCATGCCGCCCACAAGATAGAGCAGGAACTGCAGGACGGTCAGCACCAGATAGATCGCATAAAGGATCTTGGAGGAGTCGGTCATCCGGGGCACCATCTTGGCCACGGCCGGGCCGGGGCTTTCGGCGCGCAGCAGGTGGATGCCCTGGCCGCCGTTGAGACGGAGGATGCCCATCATGAACACAAGGATGCCCATGCCACCGATCCAGTGGGTGAAGCAGCGCCAGAAGAGCGTGCAGTGGTCGAGGGATTCGACCTCGCGGAGGATGCTCGCGCCGGTCGTTGTGAAGCCGGAAACGGTCTCGAACACGGCGTCAAGGTAGTCGGGGATCTGTCCGGTCAGCGAAAAGGGCAGCGCCCCGACGAGCGACAGCACGATCCAGCTCAGCGCAACGACGATCAGCCCTTCCTTGGCATAGATCGAGCGGTTCCGCGGCCGGGACAGGCGCATGGCCCCGAAGCCCGCCAGCGCGGCGCCAAGCGCCACATACAGAAAGACGAGCCCGTTTTTTTCCGCGTAGACCAGCGCCACGGCCGCCGGGGCAAGCAGCAGCGCCGCCTCAATGAGCAGAATGGCGCCGATGATATAGAAAATCATCCGCTTATTCATGGGCAGGCCCCCTGTGCGAAAGGATATTGCGGATGTCGTCCAGGCCGGTGGCGGTCGTCACGACCACGACGCTGTCGCCCGGCTCAATGGTGTCCTGGCCGCTGGGGATGATGATCCGGCCGGCGCGGTTGATGCAGCCGATGAGCAGATGGTCGCGCAGCGGCAGCTGCTGCAGCGGGATGCCGCAGACCTCGGAATTATCTGCCACATTGAATTCCAGCGCCTCCACCTTGCCGTCCACGAGCTTGTAAAGCGTCTCGACCTTTGAGCCGACGGTGTTCTGCATTGAGCGGACGTAGCGGCAGATCAGATTGGAGGCCGACTGCAGGGGGTTGAAGATGCTGCCGAGATCCATGGCGTCGATGATGACCTGGAACGACGAGCGGTTGACCTTGGTGATGACCTTGATCTTCGGGAAGGTCTTGCGGATATACATGCCGATCAGGACGTTTTCTTCGTCGATGCCGGTCAGCGCGGCGACCGCGTCGAAATGCTCCACGCCGGACTCAAGCAGGAATGCCTCGCTTGTTCCGTCGCCGTGCAGGACGGTGGCCTTCGGCAGATGTTCGGAAAGGAATTCGCACCTGCCGTAGTCCGATTCGATGATCTTGACGTCCAGACCCGCGTCGATCAGCTGGCGTGCAAGATAGAACGCGATACGCCCGCCGCCGATGAGCAGCGCGCTGCGCACGCGGCCCGTGTTGAGCCGCAGCTGGCGGAAGAACAGCTGCGCATTGCGCAGCGAAGCCACGAAGGAGATGCGGTCGCCTGCCGCAAGACGGAACGAACCGGACGGGATGTGGATCGCGTCGCCGCGCTCCACCGCGCACACAAGGACCTTGGAGCGCGTGACGCTCGGCAGCTCCATGAGGGCCTTCCCCACAAGCGGGGAATCCGGCGGGAGCTGGAATTTGAGCAGCTCCACCTTTCCGCCGGCGAAGGTATCGGTCTTGATCGCGGTCGGGGTGCGGAGGATCCGTGCGATCTCAGTGGCGCAGATCTGCTCCGGATTGACCGACAGGCTCAGGCCCAGCTCCTCGGAGATGAGGGAGAGCTCGCCGTCATATTCCGGATTGCGGACGCGGGCGATGGTATGCTTGGCGCCGATCTTCTTGGCGATCAGGCAGCACAGCAGGTTCAGCTCGTCCGAGGCTGTCACGGCAATGAGCAGATCCGCCTCATCCACGCCGGCCTCGATCTGCGTGGAGTAGCTTGCGCCGTTTCCCTGGACGCTGAGAATATCCAGGTCCTCCACCGTTTTCTGCAGCGGTACGCCGCTGCGGTCGATCATGGTAATGGCATGCCCTTCGCGGGAAAGCTGCTCGGCCAGCGTGCTGCCGACCTTTCCGTCGCCAACGATCACTATCTGCATCGTATCAGCCTCGTTTCCTGGAAAATCCAAAATCTGTCTTTATCATATCATATTTCCGCAGGGTTTGCAATCATCCGGCGGCTGCATCCGCGCCCTGCGCCGCTTTGTCCCTGGCAAAGGCGACCAGGCAGACGGAAAGCAGGACCAGCCCCACGCCCAGTACGGAGCGGAACGTGAGCACCTCCCGGTACACGGTAACACCCACCAGCACGCTGGTCACGGGCTCGAACACAGACAGCAGCGACGCCTTCTGCGCGCCGATATAACGGTTGCCGAGCTGGAAGGCAAGCAGCGCCACTGCCGACGCGCAGCCGCTCAGGACCGTAAAGATCCACCCGAGAGCGCCGTGGGGCGGGGAGAACTGCCCGGGCGCAAGGAGCGCGGCCAGGAGGAAGACGCCGCCCGTCACGCACATCCAGAACATCAGTCTGGCGGCCGGAAGCTCCAGCAGGCCGCTCCCGCCGAGATAGACGACATAGAACGCGAACGCGACGGCCGAGCCTGCCGCGATCAGAACGCCCGTCAGATCGATCCCGCCGCCGGGCGTATAGAAGCAGACGACGCCGAGCATGCACAGCGCGCAGCAGACGATCATCCGCCGCGAGACCTGCTCGCCGCGGAACAGCACACACCCCACGAGGACCAGGACGGGATAGATGAAATGGATGGTGGTGGCAAGCCCTGAGGCGATGAACGAATAGGAGCTCAGAAGCAGCGCCACCGTCAGCGTATAGCCCAGCGAGCACAGCAGGATCTGCCGGAACTGCCGCCGCGTGACGCGGATGGAGCAGCGGCTGCTGAGCCGATGGACAAAAAAGAAGATCACGCTGCCGCAGAGCATGCGGACAAACGCCAGCGTCAGCGTGCTGCAGCCGGCGGCTGCGGCCGTTTTGGTGAACAGAGGATTGAGACCAAAGAGCATGGCGGAGAGGATCGTCAGCAGGACGCCCTTTGCTGCAGGCTTCATAAAGTGTGCCTCCGGTTGAGCTGTTTTCGGTTATTATAGCATAACCGGCCTGCATTGCAAGTGCCTGCGCCGCTGAAAACCGTTGACATTGTACGTCCGCCGCTTTACAATGAAACAAGCATGAATACCGGGAGGGAACAGCATGAGAAACTATGCGGATGAACTGAAAAACAGGATCCGGTTTATTCAGGATATGCTCCGGGACGCGCATGCCGACGGGATCGTATTCGGCAACAGCGGCGGCAAGGATTCCGCGCTGGTCGGCATCCTCTGCAAGCTGGCATGCAGCAACACCGTGGGGATCATGATGCCGTGCGAATCCAAGCGCAATTTCGGCTCCGACATGGACGACGGCGGCGAGCTTGCCCGGCAGTTTTCCATCGAGAACCGTACCGTCGATCTGACTGCGCAGAAGCTTGCGGCGGTGGAGGCGCTGTCCGGGGTGACGAAGCTCAACCAACAGGCGCTCACGAACATCAATCCGCGCCTGCGCATGATCACGGTCTACGCCGTCGCAGCGGCGGAGAACCGCCTGGTGGCCGGGACCGGCAACCGCAGCGAGCGCTACATGGGCTACTTCACCAAGTGGGGCGACGGCGCCTTCGACTTCAATCCCATCGCGGATCTGACCGTGACGGAGATCTATGAGTTCCTGCGCTATCTCAATGCGCCTGCATCCATCATTGAGAAGGCGCCCTCCGCCGGGCTGTTCGAGGGTCAGACCGACGAGCAGGAGATGGGCGTCACCTACGCGGCCATCGACCGCTATCTGGAGACCGGCGAGGCGACCGACCACGACCGCGCCATCATCGAGCGTTACCACGCGCGCTCCGAGCACAAGCGGCACATGCCCGCAACATACGAAGGATAGGTCCGCCGGCAAACGGCGGGACCGTCTTTCGCGGCCGGGCGGCGGGAAAACCATGGGTTTGACACGCTGAGGATAAACGCAGATCCCCGCCAGGCATGGCGGGGATCTGTTTC
>CADCOJ010000010.1 GCA_902803075.1 Oscillospiraceae bacterium
AAAATTCGATTTGCATTTTTCCGATCCCGCGTTAAAATGGAAGAACAGACAACAGGAGGCGAACCACATGAACGACGAACTGACGGCTGTTGACATCCGCAAAATGCAGGAGGAGGTCGATTACCGCCGCCTGCAGCTGCGCCCGAAGCTCATTGAGGACGTCAAAACGGCGCGGGAATTCGGAGATCTGAGTGAGAACTTTGAATATAAGGCCGCCAAGCGCGAAAAGAACCGCAACGACAGCCGCATCCGCTATCTGGAGCGGATGATCAAAACGGCAAAGGTGATCGACGCATCCTCCGCCCCGGATGAGATCGGCCTGTTCGACAGGGTGACCATCTATGTGGAGGAGGACGACGAGGAGCAGACCATCCAGCTGGTCACGACGCTCCGGCAGAATGCACTCAAGGGCCTCATCAGCAAGGAATCTCCCGTCGGTCAGGCTGTGATGGGCCATCGCAAGGGCGACCGCGTTACGGTCCGCGTCAGCGACACCTACAGCTATGATCTCATCATCCGCGACGTGCAGAAGGGCTCCGACGACGATTCCCTGCCCATCAGCGCCTACTGAGCGCTCCCGTTCCCCGCAGACAAAAACGCAGGCCGCCCGGCCTGCGTTTCATCTTTTGTCACGGGAGGATCCTGGACGGCTTGAGATACCGCTCCTGCTCGGAGAAAACGCACCCGCAGTATTTCTGCATATAAAAGCCCAGCTCCCGCGCCCGCGCCTGCCCGTCGCGGAACATGGGGCGGAAGTCCTGATAATAAAACTCCACGCCGTAAGCCTCCGCCGCACGGTACGCCGTGTCGCGCATGAGCTCGTGCTTCTGATAGGGGCTGATGAACAGTGAGGACGTGAACGCGTCGAAGCCGCCCTCCTTCGCCGCGCGCGCCGTTTCAAACAGGCGCATCTCATAGCATTTGACGCAGCGGCCCGCAATGTCCTGCGCCACCTCCCGCACGAACGGCCGCAGGCCGTAGTCGTCGCGCACCAGAAGCGGCAGGCGGATGGTCTGCGCATATTCCTGCAGGCAGTTCCGCCGGGCGCGGTATTCGGTGAAGGGGTGGATATTGGGGTTGTACCAGTAGCCGGTCAGGTCGATCCCGTCCGCGCGCAGGGCGTCGATGGGCATATTTGCGCAGGGCGCGCAGCAGATGTGCATCAGGAGCTTCATGCTTTCATTCCTCCGTTTGCATCAGCATAGCACAAAAAACCGGTTCTGTACAGATTGTAAAAAACATCCGGCAACTTTCGGCAAAAATGGACATGGACAAGGCGAACAAGCAATGCTATAATTTTTTCTAATATCATTCAAAAGCAAAACTGAACTCCGAAAGGATGCGATCGTATGCCCGTTTCCACGGAAAGCTACGCCGGCAAGATCCAGCGGAAGCTGCTGAAAAAGCAGCGCATCATCGAAGCTGCCTCCGGGCGTGAAAAAGCCGATCTCGTGCTCAAAAACGCCACGTATGTCAATGTCTTCTCCAATGAACTGCTCACCTGCGACATCGCCGTTGCCAACGGGCTGATCGTCGGTCTCGGCAGCTACGAGGGCGAGACGGAATACGACATGACCGGCAAGATCGTCTGCCCCGGCTTCGTTGACGCGCACATCCATCTGGAATCAAGCCTTGTCACGCCGAAGGAATTTGTCCGCGCCACGCTCCCGCACGGCACCACCACCGTCATCACCGACCCGCATGAGATCACCAACGTCATGGGCACCGACGGCATCGACTACATGTTCCAGGCAACCGAGGGCCTGCCCATCGACGTGCGCTTCATGCTCCCGTCCTGCGTGCCGGCAACGCCCATGGACGAATCGGGCGCCCGGCTCGATTACCACGCCATCGACTCGTTCTACGACTATCCGCGCGTGCAGGGCCTGGCCGAGATGATGAACGCCTACGGCGTCACGCACAACGACCCCGAGGTCGTTGCCAAGATCGTCGCCTCCCAGGCGCACCACAAGAAGATCGACGGCCACGCCCCCGGTCTGAGCGGCAAGGATCTCGACACCTATATCGCCGCCGGCGTCTACTCCGACCATGAATGCTCCACCGTGGAGGATGCGCTCGCCAAGCTCCAGCGCGGCCAGTTCATCATGATCCGCGAAGGCACCGCCGCCCGCAACCTTGAGGCGCTGGTGCCCCTGCTGACGCCGCAGTATGCCGACCGCTGCATGTTCTGCACCGACGACAAGCATCCCAGCGACCTGCTGGAGAAGGGCCACATCGACTACATCGCCCGGGAGGCCATCAACCGCTACGGCGTCGATCCCATCATCGCCGTGAAGGTCGCCTGCCACCATGCCTCGCGCTATTTCCTGCTCAATAACCGCGGCGCCATCGCGCCGGGGTATCTGGCGGACTTCGCCGTGATCGACAACTTCCGCGATTTCAATGTGGAAATGGTCTTCAAAAAGGGCGTGCTTTACTGGGACCGCGGTACGCTCCGCGACTTCCCCGCCCCCGGGATCGAGGAATATCTCGACCGCCGTGCGCACGACACGTTCCATGTGCGTACGCTCACCGAGAACGATTTCCGCGACGCGCGCCAGCGCGGCGTGCTCGGCATGGTGGCCGGCGAGATCGTCACCACCGACAACGGCTACGCCGACCGTGTGGATCTGGAGCGGGACATCCTGAAGATCGCCGTCATCGAGCGCCACAAGAATACCGGCCACATCGGCCTCGGCTATCTGCAGGGCTATGGGCTGAGATCCGGCGCCGTGGCCACCTCCATCTCCCACGACTCGCACAACCTCATCGTGGTGGGTACCAACTCCGCCGACATGGCCGCCGCAGCCAATGAAGTCGTCCGGCAGCACGGCGGCATCGTCGTGGTCAACAACGGCCATGTGGAGGCCGAGGTGGTGCTGGAGATCGCCGGCATCATGTCCGACCGGCCGCTCACCGAGGTCAACGAGCAGCTGGAGGCCGCCAAGGACGCTGCCTTCCGCCTGGGCGTCAGCCGCGGCATCGATCCGTTCATGACGCTCAGCTTCATGGCGCTGCCCGTTATCCCGAAGCTCCGCATCACCACACGCGGCGTCATCGACGTGGACACGCAGCAGTACGTCTGATCCTCTGCGGCGCGGCGCTTGCCTGCCGCGTGGACCCGTCTGCATACTGCGGCGCGGCACTTGCCTGCCGCGCCGCTTTGGCGTATAATAAAGGGGATTTTCCGAAATACGGAGGCCCGTCATGATCTATACGCTCACACTCAACCCTGCCATCGACAAAACAGCCGTCATCCCCGGCCTGACGCCCGGGCGCGTCAACCGCATCGCATCCGTCCGCGAGGATGTGGGCGGCAAGGGCGTCAATGTTTCCAAATGCCTGCAGATACTCGGCGTTCAGAGCACGGTTTGCGCGTTCTGGGCCGGCTCCGCCGGCGAACAGGCGCAGCAGGCGCTGCGCGCGCTCGGCCTGCCGCTGCTTTCCGTGCAGGCCGAAGGGCAGACGCGCACCAATCTCAAGATCATCGACCCCGACGCGCACTGCAACACCGATCTCAACGAGCCCGGCCCCGACATCGGGCCGGAGGCGCTGGAGCAGATGACGGAACGTCTGGCGCAGGCCGTGCAGCCGGGCGATCTGCTCATCCTTTCGGGCAGCGTCCCGCGCTCCGTGCCGGCCTCCTGCTACGCATCGCTCATCCGCCGGTTTTCCGCGCGCGGCACACGCGTGTTTCTTGACGCCGACGGCGAGCCGTTCCGGCTGGGCGTGGAGGCGGGCCCCGGCTTTATCAAGCCCAACCGAGAGGAGCTGGAACAGTATCTCGGCCGGGAGCTGCCCTCCGAGGGAGATATTCTCCGCGCCTGCCGCGGCCTGCAGGCGCTTGGCGTGGGCGAGATCCTGGTCTCCCTCGGGGCGGAGGGCGCGCTCTATGTCACGCAGCATGAGGCGCTGCGCGCGGACGGCCTCCGCGTCTGCGTCCGGAGCACCGTGGGCGCCGGAGACTCCATGGTCGCGGCCATCGCCTGCGGGCTCGCGCGCGGGCTGGACGCCGCCGAGCGGCTGCGCCTGGCCGTCTCCATCAGCGCCGCCAGCGTCATGTGCGCAGGCAGCGAGCCCCCCGCCATGCAGACCGTCCGGGAGCTGATGCCCCGGGTGACGATCCGGCCGGCAGACGGCGCTGTCTGATCCGGCGCGCTGCAGCATGTCCCTTCCGTCCGGCGGGATGCTGTTCCCGCCGGGCATTTGTGCGTTTTCACCGTTTTTGCGGCGGGAAGCGCCTGCCGGCGGAAGCAAAAACCGGCAAAATGGAGAAAAACTTTCAAACAGTTTTTTCTAGTAGATATTCTTGCTTTTTCGTGCTATACTGCTATTTGGTGAATGTTGGCTTTTGCCATTTTTCATAAGACGATTATAAGAAAAGAGGTTACTCAAATGGCTGAATTGAATCTGAGCAAGTATGGGATCACCGGTGCCACCGAGATCATCCACAACCCCTCCTACGACTTCCTGTTCCAGGAGGAGACGCGCTCCGATCTCGAGGGCTTCGACAAGGGTCAGGTCAGCGAGCTCGGCGCCGTCAACGTCATGACCGGCGTCTACACCGGCCGCTCCCCCAAGGACAAGTTCATCGTCATGGACGAGAACTCCAAGAACACCGTCTGGTGGACGACCGAGGGCTACAAGAACGACAACCACCCCGCTTCCGAGCAGACCTGGCAGGCTGTCAAGGAGATCGCCGTCAAGGAGCTGTCCAACAAGCGCCTGTTTGTCGTCGACGCGTTCTGCGGCACCAACAAGGATACGCGCATGGCCGTCCGTTTCATCATGGAGGTCGCATGGCAGGCCCACTTCATCAAGAACATGTTCATCCAGCCCTCCGAAGAGGAACTGGAGAACTTCGAACCTGACTTCGTCGTCTACAACGCGTCGAAGGCAGCGGTCGAGAACTTCGAGGAACTCGGCATGAATTCCTCCACCTGCGCTGCGTTCAACATCACGAGCCGCGAGCAGGTCATCCTGAACACATGGTACGGCGGCGAGATGAAGAAGGGCATGTTCTCCATGATGAACTATTACCTTCCTCTGAAGGGCATCGCTTCCATGCACTGCTCCGCGAACACCGACATGAACGGCGAGAACACCGCGATCTTCTTCGGTCTGTCCGGCACCGGCAAGACCACTCTTTCCACCGATCCCAAGAG
>CADCOJ010000011.1 GCA_902803075.1 Oscillospiraceae bacterium
CTGACAGACGGCTGCAGCGCCGAGCTGCGCCTGCAGACGCCGGAGGGCGCCTTCACGCGCCGCTTCCGGCCGGAGAGCCGGCTCCTCATTCTGGGCGGCGGCCATATCGCGCTGCCCCTGAGCCAGATCGGCGCGCTCCTGGGCTATGCGGTCACGGTGGTGGACGACCGGCCGGAGTTTGCGTCCTTTTCCCGCTTCCCGGCGGCTGCGGACGTGATCTGCGACAGCTTCTCCGCCGCCCTTGCGCGCCTGGCGCCGCGTCCGGAGGACAGCGTCTGCATCGTCACCCGCGGCCACCGCTGGGATGCCGAGTGCCTGCGCGCGGTGCTTTCCGGGCCGATGCCGGCCTATGTGGGGATGATCGGCTCAAGGCGCCGCGTGGCCATGCTGATGGAGCAGCTGACAGCCGAGGGCTTCCCGGCGGAGCGGCTTGCGCGCGTGCATGCGCCCATCGGGCTGAAGATCGGCGCCGTCACCACCGCGGAGATCGCCGTGGCCATCGGCGCGGAGCTGGTGCAGGAGCGGCGCGCCGCCCCGTCTGCGGACGGGCCGGAGGTGCTGGAGCAGACGAATACGGACATGGCGCTGCTGCGCTTTTTGGCCGACCCTGCGGAGGAGAAGGCGCTGCTGGCGGTGCTGGCGGCGGAGGGCTCCACGCCGGCGAAGCCGGGGGCGATGATGGCCGTCGGGCGCATCGGGAACGGCGTGGGGACCATCGGCGGCGGCTGCGGCGAGGCTGCGGCGCTCGCCCGGGCGCGGCGGCTCATCGGCACGGGCGGAAGCTGCGTGATGCAGGTCGATCTGACGAATGACGACGCCGCCCGGCAGGGCATGGTCTGCGGCGGCACGATGCAGGTGTTCCTTGCGGACGTATCGGGGGAGGGCAGCGCGGAATGAAATGGATGATCGCTTCGGATATCCACGGCTCGGCATACTGGTGCCGCGCCCTGCTGGATGCGTTCGCGCGGGAGCGCGCGGACCGGCTGATCCTGCTGGGGGATATCCTCTATCACGGCCCGCGCAACGATCTGCCTGAGCAATACGCGCCCAAGGATGTGATCGCCATGCTGAACCCGCTGCGGGAGCAGATCCTCTGCGTGCGCGGCAACTGCGACACGGAGGTGGACCAGATGGTGCTGGCGTTCCCGATCCTGGCGGATTATGCGGTGCTGGAGGCCGCCGGGCGGCTGGTCTATCTGACGCACGGCCATGTGTACAACACGAAAAATCCCCCGCCCCTGCAGCCCGGGGACGTCCTGCTCCATGGCCACACGCATGTGCCCGCCTGGGAGCGGTTCGGAGCGTGGAACCTGTATCTCAATCCGGGCTCGGTGTCCATCCCCAAGGCGGACAGCCCCCGGGGCTTTATGACGCTGGAAGAAGGCACGCTGCGCTGGCGCACGCTGGCCGGCGAGGAATATCACACGCTCACGCTCTGAATCGGCTTCGGAAATGCAAAAAACCTGCAGGCATGACCTGCAGGTTTTTTGCACAGAGAAAAAGAGAAAGAGAAGAGAAAAAGAAAGAGAGGATTTGAGGGTTCCTTCCCTCGATTCTTACTATACTTTGTAATCATGTCCATTTTGTGAACAAAAACCGAATGTTCTGTGAATGTTCTGAAAAAAATACGCCGGAACGCACACTTTTTTGGAAGACAATGGAAGACTGTGCGGGAAAGCGGCCCGCGTCAATGGGCGCGCGAAAGCCCTCCCGCGCGGGGGCGCGGGAGGGCTGCTGCAGAAACGGTTTTCCGGTGCGATGCTCAGCCGATGGTGTCGGGCAGCGTTTTGCCGGACTGGATGAGCGGCAGATACCAGTCGTCGTAGTAATAGGGCAGGTTGTCGGGCTGGTCTTCGCGCACGTCCTCCCAGTCCATGCCCCAGGGGCGGAGATAGATGGCGTAATCGAAGGAGCTGCCCGCATTCTCGGGGTCGGTGTAGGTGCCGGTGATCTCGATCATGTGGTCGAAGTCGCTGACGACCGACGCGCCCGGATCAATGATCCAGTCGGCATGGCCGATCTCATCGTCCCAGAACACGCCGTCCTCGCTCATGACCGCGCCGTTCTCGGTGGTGCCGTCGCCCAGGGAGAGCGTCGAGTAGATCATCAGCTGGTCGCGGGAGCCGTCCTCGTCCCAGATCTCGATCTCGCCGGTGCCGTCCTCGTCGAAGGAGATGACGGCCACACAGTCCCACCAGTTGCCTTCATATTCCTCCCACACGCCGGAGGCGGTGTCGATCATCCACCAGCCGTACCATTCGCCGTTCCAGTAGTCGGAGGGCGTGGAGAGCGCGCTGAACGGATCGGGATCGGGATCAATCTCCGGATCGATGCTGCCGAAGAAGTTCTCGTCCAGCAGGGTGTAGTCCGGCGCGCCGTCCGCGCTGCGGACAAAGGTCACGCGCTCCGGGCCGTAGGCAATGATGAGCTTGTCGTCCTCGACGGTGTAGGGCAGGGGATCGGGCTCCTCGCTCTCGTCGGGGTTCAGGAGGATCTCTCCCGTTTTCCAGGTCAGCGGGATGCCGTAGTTGCCCATGACCATCGCGCCGGTGCCGTCCTCCTTGAGATCCAGACCGTCGATCCCGAGCTCGGAGGCGTCGGTGCCGACGGCGCTGTCGAAGGCATAGAAGCCTGCGTCAGAGGCGGTCGGAGCCAGGGGCGCCGGATCGGGCTGCTGGGCCTTGTTCGAGTTGTCTGCGGGCGTATAGCCCTCCTTGAGGAAGGTGGCCATAAGGCCGGTCCCGGCAAGATCCAGGGTGATGGTGCCGTCCTGCAGCGTGCCGAGGCTCTGTTCCTTTTCAAACTCCACGGTGAGCTTGGTGCCGTCCAGCGTCCACTTGATGCTGGACTTGGTGCCGCCCAGGTCGATCTGCCCCTTGCCGTTTTTGCGGAGCGTCAGGGAGGACGCGCCGTCAAAGGCTTCCTCCGGAGTGAGCGTGATGCCGCTCATGGAGACGGTGGTGCAGTTGTAGACGCCGAGGGTGGGGTCGTCGCTGCTGCCGCCGCCGAGCTTGTCCTTGAGCAGCAGGAGCGCCGCGACCGCCAGAACGATCACGCCCAGGATGATGCCGATGATGAGCGGCAGCTTCGATTTTTTGCGCGGCGCAGCGGCGTAGCCGCCCTGGGGCTGATAGGCCGTCTGCGTGGGCGGGACATAGCTCTGCTGCTGCGGCTGATAGGGCTGCTGCTGCGCGTTGTAGCCGGGCTGCTGATATTGCTGCTGCGGCTGCTGGTAAGTCTGCTGCGGGGGCGCCTGATAGGTCTGCTGCGGAGCCTCATAGACAGGCTGCTGAGGAGCCTCGTAGACAGGCTCCTGCGGGGCTTCGTATGCCGGCTGCTGGGGTGCGGCGGGCGCCGCGGGCTCCGCCGGGCTCAGCTTTGCGCCGCAGGCGATGCAGAACTTGGAGCCGTCGTCTACCTGCGAGCCGCAGTAGGGACAAAATGCCATCTGGTGTTCCTCCTCTTCGTTTTCTTTCTGTCGGTCGGGGTGCTTACGGACGGACAGCTCCGCCGCAGTATTCGCAGCAGCCCGAGGCGTCGGGGACGGTGGTCGCGCCGCACCACGGGCAGGTCACGGCCTGCTTGGGGGCGTTTGCGGCGTTGATCTCCTCGCGGACGGTCTGCCGGACGTCCAGCAGCGCATGCTTGATCTCCTCGCCCATGGCGCGGTACTGGTCATATTCGGCGCGGGAATTGCCGTCGACGGAGCTGGAGTTGAGCTTGAAGCGGATGTCGTCGAAATAGGGATTGTTCACGTGGATATTGATGTAGAAATCATAGCGGTACTGATAGCGCGGGGGATTGAAGCTGTATTCCTTGCCGTCCGGGCC
>CADCOJ010000012.1 GCA_902803075.1 Oscillospiraceae bacterium
GGCGCAGTCGCGGTATTCCCAGAGCTTTGTGCCCGGCTCCACCTTGAGCCCGTAGCAGCTGATGTGGTCGGCCTTGAGGTCGATGACATTGCGCAGCGTCTGCATCCACTGCTCCCGGGACTGGTTCGGGATGCCGAACATAAGGTCCACGGAGACGTTGTCGAACCCCGCGCGGCGGGAGAGCGACACGGCCTGCTGCGCCTGCTTATAGGTGTGCGGGCGGCCCAGCGCCTTGAGCTGCTCGTCCACATCGCTCTGCACGCCGATGGAGATGCGGTTGAAGCCGCTGCGGCGCAGATGCGTGAGCATGGGCAGCGTCACCGAGTCCGGGTTGGCCTCCAGGGTGACCTCGGCGTCCCGGCTGACGTCGAAGCGGCGGTCGATCTCGGCAAAGATGCGCGACAGGCCCGACGCCCCGAAGAACGACGGCGTGCCGCCGCCGAAGTAGACGGTATCCACCTCATAGCCGGAAGCGCCCTGGGCGGCCTCCCGGATGTGCAGCACCAGCGCGTCGAGATACTGCTGCATCTTCTCGCGGTTGCGCGCGCCGGGCAGGGAATAAAAGTCGCAGTATTCGCATTTGCTGCGGCAGAACGGGATATGCACATAGATCCCGAGGCTCTTTTTCCTGTTTTCCATGACCTGAATGAGTGCCAAGAAAACGCCTCCTTACGATTCGTCGTCGAGCTTGAGGACGGCCATGAACGCCTCCGACGGCACCGACACCGTGCCGAAGGTGCGCATGCGCTTTTTGCCCTCCTTCTGCTTTTCCAGCAGCTTCTTTTTGCGGGTGATGTCGCCGCCGTAGCATTTGGCGAGCACGTCCTTGCGCAGGGCCTTGATGGTCTCGCGGGCAATGATCTTGCCGCCCACGGCCGCCTGCACCGGGATCTCAAACATCTGCCGCGGGATATTATCCTTGAGCTTTTCGCAGATCTTCCGCGCCCGGGCGTATGCGTTGTCCGCAAAGAGGATGAAGCTCAGCGCGTCCACCACCTCGCCGTTGAGCAGGATGTCCAGCTTCACCAGCTTTGAGGGGCGGTAGCCCTCCAGCTCATAGTCCAGCGAGCCGTAGCCCCGGGTGCGGGATTTGAGCGCGTCAAAGAAGTCATAGATGATCTCATTGAGGGGGATGGAATAGTGCAGCTCCACGCGCGTGGGGTCCAGATACTGCATGTTCTTGAACTCGCCGCGGCGGTTTTTGCACAGGTCCATGATCGCCCCCACATATTCCGGCGGCGCGATCAGGCTGGCCCGGGCATAGGGCTCCTCGCTGGAGGCGATCTCCGCAGGATCGGGATAATTGAGCGGCGTATAGACCTCCAGCACGGTGCCGTCGGTCTTTGTGACGCGGTAGACCACGTTGGGCGCCGTGGTGATGAGGTCGAGATTGTATTCCCGCTCCAGCCGCTCCAGGATGATCTCCATGTGCAGCAGGCCCAAAAAGCCGCACCGGAAGCCGAAGCCCAGCGCCACGGAATTTTCCTGCGTATAGCTCATGGACGCGTCGTTGAGCTTGAGCTTTTCCAGCGCGTCGCGCAAATCGCCGTACTTGGAGCCGTCGGCGGGATAGACGCCCGAAAAGACCATGGGCTGCGCCTGCTTGTAGCCGGGCAGCGCCTCGGGGGCGGGATCGTCCGCGGCGGTGACGGTGTCGCCCACGCGGGTGTCGGAGACGGTCTTGATGGAGGCCGTGAGATAGCCCACCTCCCCCGCGCCAAGCGCGTCCGCCGGCGTCATGCCCCGGGGGTGGAGATAGCCGACCTCCACCACCTTATACACCGCGCCCGTGGCCATCATGCGGATGTCCATGCCCGGGCGGACCACGCCGTTGACCACGCGCAGATAGACGATGGCGCCGCGGTAGGAATCATACTGGCTGTCGAAGATCAGGCACTGCAGAGGCGCCGAGCGGTCGCCCGCGGGCGCGGGGACGCCCCGCACGATCATCTCCAGCACGGCGTGGATGTTGACGCCGTTTTTGGCGGAGATCTCCGGCGCGTCCATGGCCGGCAGGCCGATGACGTCCTCGATCTCCTTTTTGACCTCGGCCGGGCGGGCGGCGGGCAGGTCGATCTTGTTGACGACCGGCAGCACCTCCAGGCCGTTGTCGATGGCAAGATAGGTGTTGGCCAGCGTCTGCGCCTCGATGCCCTGGGACGCGTCCACCACCAGCACCGCCCCCTCGCAGGCCGAGAGGCTGCGGGAGACTTCATAGTTGAAATCCACATGGCCCGGGGTGTCGATGAGGTTCAGGACATACTGCCTGCCGTCGTCGGCGGTATAATCGAGCCGGACGGCCCGCGCCTTGATGGTGATGCCGCGCTCGCGCTCCAGGTCCATGGAGTCGAGGATCTGGTCCTCCATCTCGCGCTTTTCCACGGTGTGGCATTCCTCCAGCAGCCGGTCGGCCAGCGTGGACTTGCCGTGGTCGATGTGCGCGATGATGGAAAAGTTCCGGATAAGCGAAAGGTCTGTCATATACGGTCCTCTTTTTTGTTGAGAGATGGGGAACGCCCCGGTCAGTAGGCGATGTTCTCCGTGGTGACGGTCTCGAAGCGCGTCGAGCCGGAGAAATAGGCGTCCAGGATGGGGATGCAGACGTTGGCAAGGTTGCCGCCCTGCGCGCCCTTTTCCACATACACGGCGATGGCGATCTCGGGATCGTCCGCAGGGGCATAGAGCACGAAGGAGGCGTTGTCCGAGCCGCTGACGTCGCCGGTGGCGGTGGCGCCCTGCCACTGGGCCGTGCCGGTCTTGCAGGCCACGGGGATGGGATAGTTCGCCAGATACTGCGCGGCCGTGCCGATGGTGGCCGTCATCCGCAGGCCCTGATCCAGCGCGTGCAGCGCCGTCTCGGAGATCTCCAGCTGGCTGGCGACGGTGGGCGTATGGCGGGCGATGAGATGCTGATAGTCCCAGGAGACGATGCGCGAAAGGAACGTGGCCTCATAGCGCGTGCCCTTGTTGGCGATGGCGGACATATAGCAGGCCAGCTGCACGGGCGTGAAACGGTTCAGGCTCTGGCCGATGACGGCCTGCAGGACGTCCGCGCCGTACCAGCCCTTGTCGTCGCCCTCATATTGCCGCGCCTTCTCCTCGGCGTTGGCGCGGGTGCCGGTCTCCTCTGCGATCTCGATGCCGGTGGGCTCCCCGAGCCCCAGCGCCTTGGCCACCACGTCAAAGGGGTTGAGCCCGGTGTCGGCCATGTAGCGGTTGTAGGTCAGGCGTCCGCTCTCATAGAAATAGTAGTTGCAGGAATAGGCGATGGCCTGCATCAGGTTGATCTTGCCGTGGGTCAGGCCGGTGGACCGGCTCCAGATGTGGCACTTGGGCTGGAAGGAATCGTAGTAGGTGTAAAGGCCCTTGTCCTCGATGATATAGTTGGGGTCCAGCCCGCCCATATCCACGTCCGCAATCGCGGTGACCATCTTATAGATGGAGCCTGGCGGATAGGCCGCCAGCGCACGGTTGAACATGGGGGCGTATTCGTCCTTCGTCAGCTCCTCGATGTCCTGGGAGAAGGTGGCCAGGTTGTAGGTGGGATAGCTGGCGCAGGCCAGGATCTCGCCCGTCTTGCACGCCTGCACCACCACCGCGCCGCCCGCGGCGTCCTTGCCCTCGCCCGATTTGCCCACGCCCTTTTCCCGCAGGTTCAGGATGACCTCCTCCAGCGCGCGCTCGGCGGGGCCCTGGAGGGAGATGTCGATGGTGGTCTCCACATTGTTGCCCGGGACAGGCTCTTTGGTATAGTAGCGGCTGAGGATCTCCCCGTTGGAGGAGATGGTGGTCATCTTGACGCCGCTGGAGCCGTGCAGGTACTCCTCGAAGGCCTTCTCGATGCCGTCCTTGCCCACCAGGGCGTTCATGGCGTAGCCCTTTTCTTTATAATATTCGTATTCCGCGCCGTCCATCTGGGCGATATGGCCCAGCAGGTGCGCAGCATAGGTCGTGTTGTACTGGCGCACCGTGCCGGATTCGACGACGATGCCCGGCACGGCCAGCTCCATCACCGCCGCCAGGGATTCCGCGTCCAGGTCGGAGGCCAGGGTATAGTTTTCCAGGCCGATGCCCTCGATGCTGCGCAGCTCCAGCTCATAGCGGATGGAGATGACCTTATAGACGTCCTCCTGGGACCAGTCCGCCGGCAGGCGGTAGTCGCTGCGCAGCTCCTTCATGAGCGTGGGGGCGGAGATGTCCAGGTCAAAGCTGTGGGAGCTGAGGAAGCGCCGGAAATAGCTCTGCCAGGCGGCGCTGAGCCCCTGGGTGTCATAGGCGTAGGGGCGGGTGTCGGTCACGGGGAAATGCGATTCATAGGCGATGCCCAGCTCATCGCAGAGCGTGAGCACCTTGCGCAGGTTTTCGTTGGGCTGGCTGGTGTTGAAGAGCACGAAGTTGATGATGACCAGGTTGTAGCTCGCGCGGTTGGACACGAGCACATTGCCGTTGCGGTCCAGGATGTTGCCCCGGGCGGCCTCCACGGTGGTGCGGTAGGTCATGGAGTCGGCGTCGGCGGCGACCAGGTCCTTCTCCTCCACCACGCCCTGGATCTTATACAGGCGCAGGGAAAACGTCAGGATCATGGCCAGGATCACAAGGATAAAAACGATCATGCGGAAGCGGGACGTCCTCTGCATGGGTTACGCACCTGCCTTTCTGATGGCGCGCGCGGCAAGATAAAACAGCGGGCAGGAAAGCGCGCTCAGCCCGATCTGAACGGGCAGCGCGCCTGCCGCGCGCAGGCTGGCCTGCCCCAGGTAGCAGTGGAACAGGAACACGAGCCCCTGGCACACGGCAAGCGTCATGAGGCTCATCAGGACCGACGAGAGGAACCGGCGGATGAGCAGCCGGTCGCAGATATAGCCCGCGGCCGCGCCGCAGAGCGTCAAAAGCACGATGTGCAGCGCGCCGCCGTCCGCTCCGGCAAAGCACCAGAACGTCCCGCAGGCCAGCGCATAGATTGCGCCGTCCTCCGCGCCGCAGAACATCGTCACGCACGCCACGCACACCGGGATCAGGCTGAGCTTCACGCCGAAAAACTGCGGCTTGCCGAACACCACCGTCTGCACGACCACCGTCAGCACGAACAGCGCGCCGAACAGCGCCCACATGAGATATTTTTTATATTGGCTGCGCATGTCCCGCGCCTCCTTTCCGCCGGGGAACCGGTCACTGGTTGCTGTATTCGGTGATGATGAAGATCTGCTCCAGCTTGTTCATGTCGCAGGAGGGCTCCAGCGTGGCATATTTGGCCACGCCCGTCTCATCCAGGCTGGCGTTCGTCACATAGCCCAGGAGCAGCCCCCGGGGATAGAGCGTGGAGCCGGTGGTGACCACCTGGTCGGTGTTTTTCACGATGGCGTCCGTCAGCAGGTAGTTCATGCGCAGGATCTGGGTGCCGTCCTCCAGAAAGACGCCCTGCACCACCCCGGTGTAGCCGGAGGAGGCGATGGAGGCGCTGATCTCCAGGGAGGAATCCATGATGGTGGTGACCGTGGCCCAGTTGGCGCCCACGCGCGTCACCAGGCCGATGACCTGCCCGTTCTCCGTCACGGCGCACATGCCCTCCTCCAGGCCGGAGGCGGTGCCTTTGCCGATGGTGAAGGCGCTTTTGTAGTCCGAAGGATCCCAGGAGAGGATATAGGCCGAGAGGAACTGATAATCCTCATGCTCGTCCGAGAGCTTCAGCAGCGCCTTGTACCGTTCGTTCTCGCGCTGGAGCTCCTCGGCGCTGCGCACATCCTCCTCCATGGCCAGGATCTGCTTCTCCATGGCCTCGTTCTGCGCGCGCAGGGATTCATAGGAGAACAGATAGCTGTAATACCGGGCGGCCAGCCGGTCGATGGCGGCGACGCCCGCCCGCAGCGGCGAGAGGATCGTCCCCACGATGTTTTCCGGCACGCTGGTCCCGCCGGAGACGGCCAGCGTCACCCCCGCGATCACCGCCACGGCCAGCATGACGATCAGGATCGTCTTGAGTCTGCCTGTGAGAAAGCTGTGTTTCATACCGCTGATCCCTCCTCCGGGAGAATGGGGACGCCGAAGGCGCGCAGGCGCTGCGCCAGCGTGCAGACCGGCAGCCCCATCACGGAAAAATAATCTCCTTCGATGCCGGAGACGAACATCGCGCCGTAGCGCTGGATGCCGTAGCTGCCGGCCTTGTCCATGGGCTCGCCCGTGGCGATGTAGGCGCGGATCTCCCCGTCCGAGAGCGGGCGGAAGGTGACGCGCGTGGAAACGACCTCGGACGAGATCTGCGCTCCCCTGCGCACGCACAGGCCCGTGAGCACCTCATGCGTCCGGCCGGAGAGCGTCCGGAGCATCCCGAAGGCCTCCTGCTTTGTGTGCGGCTTGCCGAGCACGCGCCCGCCGATGACCACGATGGTGTCGGCGGCCACGATGATATCCTCCGGGCCGCAGGCTTCGGCCACGGCCTCCGCCTTGCGCCGGCTGACGCGGGCGACCTCCTCCGCCGGGGGGCGGGCGGGGTCCATGGTTTCGTCGATGTCGGCGGTGTGTATGGTGAAGTCCACGCCGAACAGGCGCATCAGCTCCTGCCTGCGCGGGGACTGCGATGCCAGAACGATCATGTCGGTTTCCTTCCCGTTGCTGTTTGCGGCGTCACTCCACGCCGCGCAGATACAAGCCCCTGGTATAGCTGCCCGCGTCAAAGGCGGCGCGGCCCTCCCAGTCCGAGATCACCTTGTCCACCTCGCCGGGGTTCTCGGTGGTGAACTGCAGGCGCAGCGCCCAGAGCCCCATGCCGCGGAAGGCGTCCTTCCGGTCCAGCAGGTACATCTTTTTGCCGTTGAGCAGCACGTTGCGGCAGGTGCCCGGGTCGCGCACGATGGGGAATTCCTCCCCCATGCGGTCCACCAGCCTGACCGGCCCCGACTGGCAGGAGCAGGTGCCGGTGCGGTTTTTGATGATGCAGTTTTCCGTCAGCATCAGGGGCAGTCTCCCATAGACCATGACCTCCGCGGGCACGTCCTTGGAGACGTCGCGCAGCTGCGGCAGCGTCATCTCGAACGACAGCAGCTGCGACTCCAGCCCCAGCTCGCGCATGCGGTGCATGGAGCGGGAATTGAAGATATTGAGACCGAAATCGCCGCGCACGGCGAAGCCCAGCGCCCGGGTCACGCGGATCTGCGCAAGGTTGCCCGCCAGCACCTGGCGCACGCCCAGATCAAAGGCGCTGCGCAGCTGCGTGACCACGCGGGCCGTCTCCGAATCCCAAATGACCCGGGGCAGCACGGCCGCGACCTGCGTTTCCACGCCGATGCGCTCCATCAGGGAGGGATCGTCCAGCAGCTCCGTCAGCGGCACATACAATACCGCCGGCGCGGCCTGCAGCAGGCGCGGGGTGATCTGGCGCGCGCTCTGCACGCAGACGGTCAGCCGCGGCTCGCCCGGCA
>CADCOJ010000013.1 GCA_902803075.1 Oscillospiraceae bacterium
CTATGTGACGCAGAACGGCCTGTCCAGCCGCGATTCCGACGCCATTGCCCGCTGGACCATGCGCAAGCAGGATGTGTATGTCCTTCTTTATAAGGACCAGAGCCTGGCCGTCGCCGCCAACTGGCGCGGCGTGGAGGACGGCGGCGGGGACGCCGCCGTTCCCCCGGAAAACCTGAAGATGTATCCCATCTTCTTCCGCGACGGCGTTTTTCAGGCGGTGATCTATGAATTTTCCGTGGAGCGGCTGCTGGACCTGCTGATGCTGGCTTCGCTGGTGCTGGGCTTTGTGACCATGGCGGCGGTGCTGCAGGTCTATAACCGGCGCGTCGTCCGGGACATCATCGAGGTCTCCCGGGAGGTGCGCCAGATCGGGGAAGGGGACCTCAGGCTGGAGCTGGTGCAGAAGCGCCATGACGAGCTGGGGCTGCTGACGGCCTCCGTGGACCAGATGCGCCGCTCCATCCTCCGCAAGTCGGAGCAGGAGCAGCAGGCCGTGGCCCGGAACTCCGAGCTCATCACCGCCATGTCCCATGACATCCGCAACCCGCTGACGGCGCTGCTGGGCTATCTGGACCTGGCCCGCGGCGGCCACTGGAGCACCCAGGAGGAGCTGGACGGCTATATCGAGGCCGCCCGCACCAAGGCCAGGCAGCTCAAAACGCTCACGGACGAGCTGTTCCGCTATGCGCTGCTCTTCGGCGCCGACACGACGCCCGCCAGCGTGGAGAGCTATGACGGCCCCATCCTCATCGGCCAGATGCTCGAGGAGAACCGCGCCCTGCTGGAGCAGCAGGGCTTCCGCGTGCGCATCACGCTTCCCGCCTGCACCTGCACCGTCCGCGCCGACGCCATGTATCTCAAGCGCGTGTTCGACAACCTCTTCGACAACATCCGCAAATATGCCGACCCGGCGGAGCCGGTCTGCGCGGCCGCGGAGCGGCAGGGCGGGGAGCTGCGCGTGTGTCTGGCCAACAGCGTCCGCACCGACGCGGCGCGCATCGAATCGAACCGCATCGGCCTGCGCACCTGCGCGCGCCTGATGGAGCGCATGGGCGGGCGCTTCACCCGCCGGCAGGAGAAGGGGCGGTTCACGGCGGAGCTGTATCTGCCGCTGGAGGAGGGCCGGAAAGGGTCTTAAATCTTTCTTAAATCTGCCCAAAAACCCTTTCGGTTTTCCGCAAAGACTGGTAGTATAAGAGCCACGGAAAACCGGACTGCGCCCGGGGCGCCCTGCGCGCCCGGACGGACGATGAAAAAGGAGTATATCATGAAACAAAAACGCTTGCTTGCCCTGCTGCTGGCCGCAGTGATGCTGGTGGGGCTTCTGGCCGGCTGCAACAAGGATGAGTCGACAGACGGCAAAAATAACGGAAACGGCAAAAAGCCGTCGTCCGCCACCAACGCGGACAAGGCGGCCGTCACCGCCAAATACGCCTACAAGGCCGATTATCTTGAGCTCGATTCCGAGTTCGAGTATGTCAACAGCAGCTGCTTCTCCAACGGCGTGCTGTACCTGGGCGTGACGGAGAGCGGCGTGCCCGTCACCGGGACCGACGAGGAGGGCAACGAATACACCTATGAAAGCTACCGCCCCTCCGTCTACCGCGTCGATATCGATACCGGCGCCTGCACGCGCCTGGAGAACCTGAAGCTGGGCGGCGTCCCCGAGGGCTGGGACGGCGGCGACAGCAACTTCGGCCGCATGTGCGCAGGCCAGGACGGCTCGATCTGGATCTCCGTGAACACCTACGCCTACCGGCAGAACCTGCCCGAGGACTTCGACCCCGAGAACGACGACGCCTGGCGCTATCAGGAGTCCTATGACCGCAGCGAGCTTGTGCATATCTCGCCGGAGGGCGACATGCTGGGCTCGATCCTGATCTCCGAGAACAACTATTCCGACAGCGGCGTGTGGGTCGAGGACGCCATGGAGGGAATGGCGGCAGAGCCCGCGGAGCCGGAGACGCAGGCGGAAGCCACGGACGAAACGCCGGCCGAGGACGCCCCGGCGGAGAACGCCCCGGACGAGGCGCCCGCGCCCCGCAAGCTCACCGCGGACGGCGATGAGATCGGCTATATCGATTCCTTCTGCATCAGCTCCGACGGCACGCTGTACCTTTCGAACTATCAGAACGTCTACCTCTTCAAGGCGGACGGTACATACCTTGGCAAGATCGAATGCGGCGACCAGGGCGGCAACCTCAGCCAGATCAACGCCGACACCGTCGGCACCACCTTCTGGAAGCAGAGCGAAGACCCCAGCAATCCCGGCGGCGGCACCTATTTCCGCGCCATCAACGAGGATCTGACCTGGGGCGAGGAATACAAGCTCCCGCAGGGCGCCTGGGAGGTCATGCCCGGCGACGACGTCTATGACATCTATTACAGCACCAACGGCAAGATCTTCGGCTACAACTTCGAGTCCCAGGAGTCCGAAAAGGTGGTGGACTGGCTGGAGTCCGACGTGGATTCCAACAATCTCGGCACCTATTCCATCCTGCCCGACGGCCGCGTGGTGGCCTTCTCCACCATGTGGGACAATACGGCGCAAAGACAGCACACCGAGATGGTGGTCCTCACGCGGGTGGACGCCTCCACCGTCACGGAAAAGACCGTCATCACCCTGGCCTGCCTGAACCTTGACTGGGATCTGCGCACCAGCATCGTCAACTACAACAAGACCAACGAGCAGTACCGCATCGTTGTGCGCGACTATTCCGAGTACGCCGCTGACGGCGACTATGACGGCGCCATCACAAAGTTCAACGCCGAGCTCATCGGCGGCAACGTGCCCGATATCTTCATGTGCGACAGCCTGCCCATCAAGAAATACGCCGCCAGAGGCTATCTTGCGGACCTGTATGAGCTGATGGAGACGGACGGCGGCATCCAGCGCAGCGAGCTGGTGCCGGAGCTGCTCAGCGCCATGGAGACCGACGGCAAGCTCTATCAGATCCCCGTCACCTTCGGCGTGCAGACGGCCTTTGCGCTCAGCAAGATCGTCGGCGACTACGACACCTGGACCATCGCGGATCTGCAGGACGCCATGACGAAGCTGCCCGAGGACGCCTCCGTGTTCGGCGTGGGCATGACGAAGGACCAGATCCTGCAGGGCCTGCTGTCCCGCAACATCTCCGCCTATGTGGACTGGCAGACCGGCAGCTGCAGCTTTGACAGCCAGGGCTTCATCGACCTGCTGAAGTTCGCGGCGACCTTCCCGGACGAGTTCGACTGGGAGACCTATTACCAGGACGAAGGCGCCAACGAGTATGAATCGCCCGCCGCCACCATGCAGAAGGGCAAGCAGCTGCTCATGCCGCTGTCCATCTACAGCCTGGACGATTTCATCTACCAGTGCTATCCGGTCCGCAACGACATCTCCTTCGTGGGCTTCCCGTCGGAGGATGGATCCCTGCGCAGCAGCTTCGGCCTGCAGATGCCCATGGCGGTCTCCGCTTCGTCCGAGCATAAGGACGCCGCCTGGAGCTTCATCAGCTCCGTCATCCGCAACCGGCTGGAGGAGCAGTATTACTGGGGCCTGCCCGTCCTGCAGACGGCGTTCGACAAGGCGGTCGAGCGCGTCAGCACCGAGCAGCTCGTCCGCGACGAGGAAGGCAACACCGTGGACTGGGACGAGGACGGCGAGCCCGACAAGCAGCAGATCGGCGGCTATGAGTCGTATGAAAGCGGCAGCTACGAGTGGATCCCCATCTACTCGCTGGATGAAACGTCGGTCAATATGATCCTGGACCTGATCCGCAGCACCACGGCCGTCATGGACTTTGACACCGAGATCATGAAGATCATCATGGACGATACGGGCGCATTCTTCGCCGGTGACGCCACCGCGGAGGATACCGCGCGCATGATCCAGAGCCGCGTGAACCTGTACGTGCAGGAGCAGCGGTGACCGGCAGACCCATCCCGGCGGGCGGAGGCGACTCCGCCCGCCGCACGAACGTATTTCCCACCCGAAAGGAGCTCTCCGCTTGCGCAGAACGTGGAAACAACTGAATCTGAAGCTGCGTGATTTTCTCGCGTCGCTGTGCTTTTCCGGGCCGAGCTTCGTGGGCATGCTGCTGTTTTATATCATCCCCTTCGGGATCGTCGTCTATTATTCCTTCGTCACCGGCGCCGTTGACCGCAGCTTCGCCGGCCTGAAAAACTACCGGGACGTGCTCGGCAACGGCGCGTTCCAGATCGCCGCGCGCAATACCGCGGTCTTTTCCGCCCTGGCGGTGCCGCTGGCGGTGGTGCTGGCGCTGGCGCTGGCGGTGATGCTGGAATCGCGCATCCCCCTCAAGAGCCAGTTCCGCACCTTCTTCCTCAGCCCCATGATGGTGCCCATCGCCTCCATCATCCTGATCTGGCAGGTGCTGTTCCATGCCAACGGCGCGGTGAACGAATTTCTGCGCGTGTTCGGCGTGGATAAGATCGACTGGCTGAAATCCGACTACTGCATGATCGTGGTGGTGCTGCTGTTCCTGTGGAAGAACCTCGGCTACAACATGATCCTCTTCATGGCCGCGCTGAGCAACATCCCCCGGGTGCTGCTGGAGGCCGCGGAGGTGGAGGGCGCGTCGGAGGCGTATCAGTTCTTCCACATCAAGCTGCGCTATCTTTCCCCGACGGTGCTGTTCGTCACCATCCTCTCCATCATCAATTCCTTCAAGGTCTTCCGGGAGATCTACCTGCTCACCGGCAGCTACCCCTATCAGGGGCTTTATATGATCCAGCACTTCATGAACAACATGTTCAACGATACCGATGTCCAGCGCCTGTCCGCCGCGGCGGTGGTGCTGGCGGTGGTCATCGTGGTGCTCATCGCCGTCCTCTTCATCGTGGAGAACGCGTTCGGAAAGGATGTGGAGGGATGAGGCGCAAGCGCTATTTTTCCAGAACGGTCTGCTTTTTGCTGTGCGCGCTGTTCGCCGTTCTGTTCCTCATGCCCACGGTCCTGACCATCACCAACGCCTTCATGACCCAGAGCGAGATCACCGCCAACTACGGCCAGGTCTTTCAGAACGCCAACGACGGCAAGAGCTATATCTCCAAGCGCATCAATCTGAAATTCATCCCGGACAAGGTGAGCTTCACGCAGTTTTTCACCGTCCTGCTCAAAAGTCCGGATTATCTTCTGAAATTCTGGAACTCGGTGCTCTTCACGGTGCCCATCGTCCTGGCGGAGCTTGTGGTCGCGTCGCTGGCGGCCTACGGCTTCACGCGCTGGCGCGGCCGCATCCGCGACAGCCTGTTCTTCTTCTATGTCATCCTCATGCTCATGCCGTATCAGGTCACGCTTGTGCCGAATTATCTGGTCAGCAAGTGGCTGGGGGTGTATAATACCAGGTGGGCGATCCTGCTGCCGGGCGCGTTCGCGCCGTTCTCCGTGTTCCTGCTGACAAAATTCATGCGCCGCATCCCCGTGGCCGTCATCGAGTCGGCCAAGCTGGACGGCGCCAACGAATGGCACATCTTCTGGAACATCTGCCTGCCGCAGTGCCGCAGCGCCCTCTATTCCATTGCGATCCTTGTGTTCATCGACAACTGGAACATGGTGGAGCAGCCGCTCATCCTGCTGGAGGACGCTTCGCTGCAGCCGCTGTCCATGTTCCTGTCCACCATCAACCAGGGCGAGATCGGCATTGCGTTTGCCGCTGCCGTCATTTATATGATCCCCGCGCTGCTGCTGTTTTTGCACGGCGAAAGCTACCTGGTGGAGGGGATCGCACATTCCGGCTCCGTGAAAGGATAAATTGGTATGGAAAACACAGTGAAAAAGCGTGAATGGGTCAAAACGGCCGCGATCATCTTCCTTGCGGTGATGCTGGTGCTGACGTTCTTCTCCAAGACGATCCTGAACGCCTCCCTGCCCGAGGTTGCAACGGCCCAGGTCTCCCGCGGGACGATCAACGCAAGGCTGCGGGGGCAGGGTACCGTCTCGGCCAATGAGACCTATGAGGTCACCATCTCCCAGACGCGGAAGGTCGGCGCAGTGAAATGCCGCGTGGGCGACACCGTGAACGCCGGGGACGTGCTGTTCATCCTGGAGGAGACGGAGTCCGAGGAGCTCAAGACCGCGCAGGAGACGCTGGAATCCATGCAGCTGAACTACAGCAAGAGCCTCATTTCCGCCGGGAACGAGGCCGCCCAGGAGAACCGCCATATCCAGGATCTGCGCGACGCCTACAACGAGGCGCTGGACGTCTATAACCAGTACAGCTCCATGGACGCCTCCCAGCTGACCCGGGCCAAGGCGCAGGCCGACGCCCGGCTCAAGGACCTCTCCCGCCAGGCCGAGGATCTGAACGATGCGCTCACCGAGCTGCAGGGCGAGGATTACCAGAAGCTGCAGCAGAAGCTGACCGAGCTGGAGCAGAAGGTCACCGAGGCCCAGGAAAAGCTGGACGGCATGACGCCCGGCTCCGGCGGCGGAAGAACGAAGGACGAGATCCAGAAAGAAATCGACGCGCTCAAAAGCACGATCAACAACCTGGAAAACACACCGGAGTATCGGGATCTGAAGCAATCGTACCGCGATGCGCTGCAGGCGTTTCAGGATCTGGACGACCGCTATATCGGCTGGGAGCTTGATAGCGATGCGCTGCAGCTTGAGATCAGCCAGTATTACGATCTGCTGACGGTCAATATCTGCAAGAACGACGAAAACCTTGCCAAGCTGTATGCCCGCGATCTTGACCGGCTGGTCACCCTGTCCTATGAGATCGGCATCGTCAACCAGATGACGGCCTATCAGGACGCTCAGATCACGGCGCAGAAGATGTCCGCGGCCTATGAGGCCAAAGTGGCCAAGGAGGAATTTGACGCCCTGGAATCGGGCCTCAGAGCACAGCTCAACGCCCTCTATGACGAACTGAACAATCTCCAGTCCGACAATACCGCCCAGGAGGCGTATGAACGCGCGGAGCGCGCGCTCAAGGAGCTGGAGCGGGACCGCAACGACGCCGAGTACCAGCTGCAGCGCACGGATGCGCAGATCGACCGGCTCAAGGACGATCTCAAGGCCGCCAACCGCGCCGTCAAGGACCAGCAGGAGGTCGTGGAACGCCTTTCCAGCGCGTCGGGCGCGGCGGAGACCGTCAAGTCCGCGCGCAAGGCGCTGGAGGACGCGCTGTTCGAGCAGGGCCTGGCCGACGCGAACGCCCTGGATATGCAGAAGGCGAAGGACGACATCGCCAAGCAGGAGGAGCTGATCGAAAAGCTCACCCAGGACGCCGACGCGCAGGAGGTCAAGGCCAAGGTCGGCGGCGTCATCGGAGAGATCAACGTCAATGCCGGCAATACCGTGGGCGCGGACTCGCCCCTGGCCGTCATCAACCTGGTGGACCGCGGCTATACCGTGCAGGTCCCCGTCTCCATCGACGACGCGAAGAAGGTCAAGGTGGGCGACACCGCGGAGCTGCTGAACTACTGGGGCGGCGACGTGAACATCGTCCTGGAAAAGATCGCCTCCGACCCCAACAATCCCACGCGGGGACGGATGCTCGTCTTCCGCATCGAGGGCGGCATCGAGCCCGGCACCAACGTCACCATCTCCATCGGGCAGAAGAGCGCGAACTACGACGCGCTGATCCCGCTCTCGGCCTTCCGCACCGATTCCAACGGCACCTATGCCCTGGTCGTCACATCCAAATCCACGCCGCTGGGCAACCGCTATACGGCCACCCGCGTGGACGTGACGGAGCTGGGCCGCGACGATACATACGCAGCCGTGACCGGCCTCACGGCGGGCGATTTCGTCATCACCACCTCCACCCAACCCCTCAGCGCCGGCACGCAGGTCAGACTTGCGGATAACGGATGAGCGGGCGGTTTGAACGGCCGCGCACGCCGGCTGCCCGGGACCCGGCGCCGGAAGCCGCGGCTCCGGCGCGTGCGCGCAGGGAGAAACGGCAGAAAAAAACCCGCCCCCGCCGCGTGCGTCAGCGCCATGTCTGGACGGTGCGGCAGAAGGTCCTGCTGGTGCTGTGCGCGGTGCTCGCGTGCGCAAGCGCGGTGAGCGGGATGTACTTCCGGCGTGCCACGCACGCGCTCATCACCCAGTCCGCCGCCGAAGCCTGGCGCGGGCAGAGCGAGCTCCGCTTTGCCCAGGCCGCGGCCTACCTGCCGGTGGATGAACCAAAGACCGAGGACGATATCCGCGCCTTCCGCGACGCCATGGCGCGCGCCCTGAACGACGCTTCGCTGGAGGCGCCGGAAAACGGCCGCCTCTGGGACGACGCCTTCTGCGCGTTCGCAAAGCTGGAGCTTTCCGGCCCCGGCGGCACATGCAGCGTCACAGCCGTGGGCGTGGGCGGGGACTTTTTCCTGTTCCACCCGCTGCATCTGCGCGCGGGCTCCTATCTGACGGCGGACGACTATATGGCCGACCGGCTCGTCCTGGATGAGCAGAGCGCCTGGGCGCTTTTCGGCGGCCTGGACGTGGCGGGCATGGGCGTGCAGTGCGGCACGCGGGAATATCCCGTGGCCGGCGTTGTGGCCCGGGAGACGGATTTCGCCACCAGGCGCGCCTGCACCGACGTCGCCATGGTCTATATGAGCTATGACGCGCTGAAGGCGCTGACGGAAGCCCAGATCCAGTCGTATGAGGTCGTCATGCCGGAGCCCATCTCGGGCTTTGCCATGAGCGTCATGCGCGACCATTTCCCCGTGGGGGACGGCGTGCTCGTTGACAATACGCGCCGCTATTCCCTGAAAAACCTCTGGACGGTGCTGAAGGACTTCGGCGTGCGCTCCATGAACACCCATGCGGTGATCTATCCCTATTGGGAAAATGCCGCCCGCATGACCGAGGATCACGCCGCGCTGGCGCTGCTGCTTTGCGTGCTGTTTGGGCTGTTCCCGGTCGTTTCGTTCGTCGTCGTGACGGTGAAGTACCTGAAAATGGGCGTCACCGCCGCCGCGGAGAGCGCCGCGGAGGCCATTGAGGAGCGCGTGGAAGAGGAAAAGGAAAAGCATTACGTCCGAACGGGCATCTGATGCCCGGCGCAACCCCCCGATCAGCACATGCGGTGCGCTGCGAGGAAACGGCGGCGCACCGCATGTTCTGTTTGCCCGGCGATCCCGGGCGGAACCCCGCAGGCAGACCTGCCTGCAAGAATACCATTGGAGGAACATTATGATCGGAAAAACCCAAACACACATCCTGCTGCCGGCGCTGCTGCTGTGCGCACTGCTGCTTGGCATGCTGACGGCCTGCACGGCCGGCAAGCCCGCCGGGGACGCCACGGCCGCGCAGACGGAAACCGAACAGCCGGAGACGGAACAGAAGGAAGCCGAACAGCCGGAAAGCGAACAGACGGACGGCAGTGAAGACGGGCAGAACCCCGTTATGAACTTCGTCGGCCCCTATGGAGCTGCCCGCGCCAGCGCGCTGGTGGAGGCCGAGGGCGCCGAGAATGCCCGGATCACCGTGGACTGGGCGTCCAGCGCCGCCGAGCGCAGCAGCTGGGAGATGAGCGGCCGGTTCGACACCGAAACGCTTACCGTTTCCTATGACAACTGCCGCAAGACCGACTGGGTCTTTGCCGCGGACGGCTCCGTGGAATCCGAGCGCGTGGCCTATGAGAACGGCACGGGCCGCATCGTCTTTGACGGCACGGAGCTGACCTTCACCTGGGACGACGACCAGGAGCACATCGCGGACGGCCTTGCCTTTGCCTTCTGCACGGTTCCGGCGGACGGCGCATCCCTGCCCGACGCCCAGGAGCTGGCGGAGCAGTATTTCCGCATGATCGGCAGCCTGGAGAAGGGCACGGCCGGCTCCACCATCGCCGCGGCGCAGGCCGCCTGCGCGGCAGTCCGCTTTGCATCGGAGCATGCGCTTGGCAGCGCGGACACGGATGCGCTGCGCGATGGGCTGCTGGAGGCCTGGCAGTCGCTGACGGAGGAAGAGCAGACGCGGTTTGACGACAGCTTCCTGGACGTCGTCCGGCTGATCGACAGCTGCGCGGAGGACTGGTCCGCGAACGAGGGCGTCTTTGCAGACGGCGGCGCGGCGGATGAGATGGCGGCGCTTCTGGAGGACCCGGCGGCGATGGAGGCGTGGTACACGCTGCGCGACCACACCCTGACCATGGGCAATTCCGACGAAGGCTGATCCTGCGGCCCATATACAGACAAAACACGCCCCGCGGGGAATTTCCCCGCGGGGCGCTTTTTCGGTCACAGTCCGGCGGAGCCGGCTGCGGTCACTTGGTGAACTGGACGCGCAGGACGTTCTGCATCTCCGTGATGGGCACGGATGCGTTCACGCTGAGCACATACGTCCCGGCGGGCAGCGAAGCGATGTCCAGGCCGGCGATGGCGGCGTCGAGAGAGGCAGAGGTCTTGTGCGGATGCAGGGCCGCGGAGGCCAGAACGGTGCCGTCCGCAGTCTCCTCGGTGAGGATGATCTCAATGTCGGTGGTGCGGTAGTTGCTGATGAGCGTGGCGGACAGCGTCCCGTCGGTGAGGAGCGTGGAGGCGTCCGGCTCGGATTCCAGCGCGAAATACGGCGTTTCGGTCACATTGTCGCGCAGCTCGGGAATGGTCATCGGCAGATAACCGTCATTGTAGATCTTGGTGAAGGAGACCGTCCGGTTGTAGCCCCAGCAGGAGGGACGATCGCGCTCTTCATTGATGTAGCTGTTCTGATCGGTGAGGATCATGAAGCTGTTGTCGGGATCGATCTTGCCTTCCGCGTCGCGGGAAACGGTGGTCTCACCGGTCACCATGATGGCGTGGCCGCCGCTGTTGCCCAGCTGGCGCATGATGCAGTCGCCGGGCTCCGTCAGCGCATAGGCCTCATAGACCTGCTGCACGGGCGTGTTCTTCAGGACGGAGTCACGGGTGTTGCCCTTCACGGTCGCAGTGCCGTCATAGAGCTCCCAGGGAATATCGCCGACTGCGATGACGCCGTTATCCGTCACGCCGGGCATCATGTCGATGGTATAGGTGTAGTCCACGTTGGGGCTGACGGTCTGCCACGCCTGCAGGACTGCGGTGGAGCAGGTGTTGCCGGGCGTGTTGTTCAGCGTCGGCTCCGGGTTGATGTACGCGCCGTCCTCCAGAGAATCGGCAAACTCCTCCAGATTCGAGATCACGTTCCAGTTGTAGACCATGCCGTAATAGGTCACGCCTTCCCGGAAGATCAGGCGCGAGGAAATGGCCGTGAACGGCATTTCCGTGGTGCAGGTCCACTCAACGTCGGCCATGCGGTACATGTAGTCCACGGCGTCCTGGCGCAGGTCGCGGGAGGTCAGGTCCTGCGTCTCCTGCTCGCCGACCACCTTGTTCAGGATCACGATGGGCTCGTCGGGGTCGCCGGGATCGTCGGGGTTGCCCGGATCGTCGGGGTTGCCCGGATCGTCGGGGTTGCCCGGATCGTTGGGATTGCCCGGATCATTGGGGTTGCCGGGATCGTCCGGGTTCACGGGCGTCGTGGGCCTGGGGTTGAAGAAGGGGATGCTTGCGATGAACTCCGCAAGGGTCTTGCCCTGAGCCGCAGCAGTCTCCACAGCCTTCAGGATGCGGTAGACGATGGCGGCGAGCTCCGCGCGGGTGAGGAAGCCGGCCGGACGGAACGTGCCGTCGGGATAGCCCTCCATGATGCCCAGCGCGTTGAGGGCGATGACGTTGCTGTCCGTCGTGTCGGTGAACGTGGAGCCCGCTCTGCCGCTCGAAAGCTTCATGGCACGGGCGGCGATCTTGGCGATCAGCAGCCGCGGGATGCTCGCGTCCAGATCGGTGATCTCACCGCTGCTGACGATGCCGTTGGACTGCGCCAGGCTCAGGTAGCCGCTGGCCCAGTGGGTGCCGGTCTTTGCGGGGGCGGAATAGCCCGCGGCAAGCAGGATCATCTTGAGCGCCTGCCCGGCGGTGACGGTGTTGTTCGGCTTGAACAGGCCGTCCGGGAAGCCGTTGATGACGCCGGCCCCGGCCAGAGGCGTGACGTACTCCTCATACCAGTCGGTGGTTCTGACGTCCGCGAAAGACGCGGCGGATACGCCTGCCGCCAGGCCGGTGACCAGCAGCGCGCTGATCAGCAGCACGGCCAGAAGGCGATGTGTCGTGCGACGATTCATGGGATGGGTTCCTCCTTTCAGGCAGATCCGCAGATCGGCTGTGCGGATCCTACGAAAAAACGGGTTTGCATCGGTTGCGGATCGGATGCTCCCTTCTCTCTCAGCCCTTCACGCCGCCGGCCGTCAGACCGCCGGTCAGATGGCGCTGCAGGATCCCGAAGAACGCGAGAATCGGCAGCGTGGAGAGGATGGAGGCTCCGAAAACATACCACCACTCGGTGCCCGTGTAGCCGAAAAATGCACGGATGCCGAGGTTGATGGTCCGCAGGTTTGCGTCGCCGATCAGGATCAGCGACAGCATATATTCATTCCAGCCGGAAATGAATACGAAGGTCATGGCCGTCACGATCCCGGGCGCTGCCAGCGGCAGGACGATCCGGATCATGGCGGACAGGCGGCTGCAGCCGTCGATGCGGGCGGCCTCCTCCAGCTCATGGGAGATGGTGGCGAAGGTGCCCTGCAGCAGCCAGACGGCAAACGCCTGGTTGAAGGCGGCGACCAGCAGGACGATGCCGGTCAGGGAATTGACGAGCCCGTATGCGGACATGACGCGGTAGATGCCGACCATCATGACGACGGGGGAGAACATCTGCGTCATGACCACCAGGGACATGAGCGTTTTTTTGCCCGGGAACTGCATCCTGGCCAGCGCATAGCCGCCCGGGATCGCGCAGACGATGCACAGCAGCGTCCCGAACACCGCCACCACCGCCGAGTTGCGGAAGTAGGTCAGCAGCGGCACATCCTTCCAGATGTTCACATAGTTTTCCCAGTGCCAGATCTCCGGCAGCAGCGTGCCGGGGATGCGGAACATGGTGTCCAGATCCTTGAAGGAGTTCAGGAGCATCACGAGATAGGGATACAGGATGAACAGGGACATCAGCCACGCGAACAGATAGAGCACCACGCGCCCGAGACGGTAGCCTTTGCTGTGTTTCATGCGTTGTCCTCCTTCATCTGCGTGCGCATATAGAGCACGGCAAACACGGCCAGGACCACAAAGCTGACCAGGCTCAGCGCGGCGGAGGCGCCGTATTTCTGTTTCTGGAAGGCGAGCGTATAGAGATATGTGGTGATGGTATGGGTCTTGTTGGCCGGCGCGCCGTTTGTGATCGTGTTGATGATGGCAAAGGAATTGAACACATAGATCACATTGAGCACGATGGTGACGTTGATGGCGGGGCGCAGCAGCGGCAGGGTGATGCGGAAGAGCTTGTCCCAGAAGCTTGCGCCGTCGATGACGGCGGCCTCATAGAAATCGTGGGAGATGCTCTGCAGCCCGGAGAGCAGCGTGAACGTCATGAACGGGATCGTCACGATGATGCCGACAACGATCATCCAGGTGAAGGCGCTGCCTGCGCTGCCGAGGAAATTGATGCTGCTTTTGATGAGACCCAGACGCAGCAGCAGCGCATTGAGCGCGCCGTAATGGTAGTCCAGGATATATTTCCATGCTGCGGAGGTGACCAGAAGCGAGGTCGCCCAGGGCAGCAGAAGGACGGTGCGGTGGAACGCGCGGCCCTTGAATGTTTCGTTGAGGACGAGCGCTGCGATCAGGCTGAGCAAAACGCTCAGCGCCACGATCGCCACGGTCCAGATGACCGTGTTCGTCATCACACGCGGGAATTCTTTCTGTGCGAAGAGATAGCGGAAGTTGTCCAGCGTCCCGAACTGCCTGACAAGGTTTGCAGCGGTGACTGTGCTGAATGCGACGCGGAACACCTCAATGACCGGCCGCAGAACGAACACCAGAAGCAGCAGCAGCATCGGAGCCAGCCAGAGATATGCGCGCATCTGCCGGACGCGTTCGCGCCGGAGCCTGCGGGCCAGTTTTGCCTCGTTTTCCATGGTTCCCTTCTTTCTGTTGTGCTGTCGGGGGGAAAAGGTCCGGTCCGGGGAAAGGGGAAGACCCCTTTCCCCGGATCACAGATCACGCGGCGTTCAGTGCGCCGGCGTGGCCTGCTGCGATGCTTCGAGCGCCTCCTGTGCGGTCATGGAGCCCTCGAACATCAGCTGCTGGTTGGCGATCAGTGCGTTCATCACGTCCCGCCATTCCACCAGGTTGTTTGCCTCGAACCTTGCGCCGCCGAGAATGTCGATGTAGGCGGACTGATCCGGCTCCAGCTCAGCCAGGCGCTGCGCGCCGGACTGCGTGGCCGGAAGCAGACCCTCATTGATCATGAACTGGGTGTAGTATTCCGGCTGGAAGAAGAAGTCCAGAAATTTCGTGATGGCAGCCTTTTTGGCCGGGGTATCCTCCCCACCCTTGGCGCTGCCGTTGAAGATCATCAGTCCGTCCTGCACGCCCAGCGTCGAGGACGAGGAAACATTCTTGTCATTGTACGGGATCTCGCCGATCATCAGGCCGGTGTCCGGATAGAGCGCGGGGAAGAAGCAGGCCGTCACGAGCATGGCCAGCTTGTTTTCCGCCACCAGCTTCTGCATGTCGTCGCGCGTTTCAATGGTGGGGTTCGGATTCGTCCAGCCGTTGCGGTAGAGCTGGAGGGCCCACTCCAGGCCTTCGATGTTCTCCGGGCAGTCCAGGATCCAGTTGTAATCGTCGTCCACATAGCCGCCGCCGTTGCTCCAGCCGTAGTAGGCGATCATGGTGTCGCCCTCCGTGGTGGAGGCGTCGATGCCCCAGGGATAGACGTCGCCGTCATAGAACTCATAGATCCGGCGGCAGACGTCCTCCACCTCATCCCAGGTCTTGGGAGGCGCTTCGATGCCGACCTCTTCAAAGATCTTTTCGTTGCAGTACAGGGCGCGCACAGACGCCAGATACGGCACGGCGTACGCTTCGCCGTCGGAGGCGTCGCGGTTGTTCTCGATGAACGAGGGATAGAAATCCGCCAGCAGCTCCGGAGAGACAATATCCTTGATGTTGTAAAGCAGTCCGTCCGGGACATACTCGGCCGCGGAGTTGGCGTTATAGATATCCGGAGCCTGGCCTGCGCCCACCAGCGCGGCCGCGCGCGTGGTGATGTTGTCCCAGCCGACGATCTCCAGATTGACCTTGATGTGCGGGTTCTCCTTCTCGAACGCGGCGACGACCTCCCGGAGATACGGCTCGGTCTTGTCGGAATACATTGCGCCGAGGAAGTTGATGACCACGTCCTCTTCAGACGTATCCGCCGTGCCCGGCTGCACGGCGTCGGGATCTGCGGTCTGTTGTGTGCCGTCGTTCGTTCCTTCCTTCTTTGCGGAGCATCCGGCAAAGGCTGCAAGGATCATCGCAGCGGCGAGAAGCAGTGCAATCAGTTTTTTCATGTCTTCAGTCTCCTTTGTATGCGGTTGCATTGGTTCCGGTTCGGCGGTGGCTGCGGATGTATATGATACGGCGGACCGGGATCAGGAATTGAGGACGTCTCTGGACGTCCGCGCGTGCGCGACCATGGCCGCCTGCGCGCGCTCCGGGTCCTGCTGTTCAACGGCGGCATAGATCTCCAGATGCTCCGTATAGCAGGTGGCAAGATAGGTGTTGAGGTACTTGTTGAAGCGCTTGACGCAGGCGATGTCGATCTCATTGAGCGTCTGATAGACGGCCTGGAGGATCGGGTTGTGCGCCGCGCGCGCGAGCTGCGCGTGGAACGCGCGGTCATAGACGTCCAGCGCCGGCTCATCCTGGTCCTGGAAGGAGGTGCGGATGCTCTGCAGGAGGCTCCGCAGGACGATCAGCTCGTTTTCCGTCCTGTTTTTCGCGGCCAGATAGGCGATCCCGCCCTCAATGTATTCCCGGGCCGTGTAAATGGCGTCCACATCCACCTCGTCGAAATTGACCAGGGGGAACAGCGGCTTCATGAACAGCCCCAGATCCACGGACCGGACGAACGTCCCCTTGCCCTGCTTGATCTCCACAAGGCCCATCATGTTCAGTTTTTTCAGCGCCTCGCGCACTGTGATGCGGCTGACGGAGAACAGCTCGCACAGGGCGCTCTCCGAAGGAAGCCGGTCGCCGGACTTGTATGAGCCGGAGATGATCTTCTCCTTGAGCTCCTCGGCAACGAAGTCGCATTTGCTCATTTGCTGACGTTTTGCTGTATATTCCACGTCCGTTCCATCCTTACTGATGTTATCATCATACAATGTTCACTACTAAAATAAACTTTTTTATCAATATAATCAACAGTTATACATTTTTTACCTGTAAAATCTAACTATCTGTTAAATGCCGGCCCGGACTTTTCAGCACTCTGAAAGAAAGGTCATAACCTTTCCGGAGGCGC
>CADCOJ010000014.1 GCA_902803075.1 Oscillospiraceae bacterium
GTCACCGGATTTGATTCGTTCGTCATCCTGCTGCAGTCCGACGGACGCCAGCAGATGATCTACAAGCACGCTGTTTCCACCCTTACTCCGTCTGTCCCCATTCGCCTGACGCAGGAGTGAGCCCGCCGGCTCCGTCCTGCGGGAAGGAGCATATATGAAACAAGGCAAATCCTATTTCACCGTCATCGTCTGGATCCTGCTGGCCGCGATCGTGGCCTATTTCACCTACAGCGTGGTCAGCAGCCTCTATGCGCCGCTGCTGACCGTGACGGTCACACAGTACGAAGCCGGGGCCGGCTGTTACGCCACCGGCTTTGTCGTGCGTCAGGAGGAGCTCATCTACTCCGACTACGACACCACCGTCATCACCTGCTCCGAGGGCATGCACGTTGCAAGCAGCGATGTGGTCGCCATCGGCTATCAGTCCGAGGAGGCGCGGACCCGCCAGGCCCGCATCGACGAGCTGACCGCCCAGATCGAACAGCTTGAATTCGCCTGGAACGCCGCCACCAGTGCCGCCGACCAGGCCGCGCTGGATGCACAGATCTCCAATTCGCTGGTGCAGTATGTGCGCTATCTCTCCCGGCGCGATATGAACTCTCTGGATGCGCTCTCCTCCGAGCTCAAGGGCTATGTCCTGCGCCGGACAAGCAGCACGGAAGCCTCGGATTCCATGCAGCAGAAGATCGAAGCCTTCAAGGCTGAGCTTGCCACGCTCCGCACACAGGCCGCCAGCGACACCAGCCAGATCCGTGCCGGCGGCGCGGGAACCTTCTCCGCCAGCGTGGACGGCTATGAATACGTTCTCACGCCGGAGCTGCTGGACAGCGTCTCCACGCAGGAATTTTCCGCCCTGACGCCGGACGAGCCGGATGAGCGCGCCATCGGCAAGCTCATCACGGGCATGACATGGTATTTTGCGTGCACGCTTCCGTCGTCCGAGCTCAAGGACGTCCATGAGGGCGACCGCGTGACGCTGACATTTGCGCGCGACTATTATCAGCCGGTCTCCATGCGTGTGCGCCGCGTGGGCGACAACGAGGGCGGCTACCGGATGCTCGTGCTTTCCAGCGACACCGCCATGCAGAACATCACCATGCTGCGCATGCAGTCGGCGGATGTGGTCTTTACCACTTACAACGGCCTGCGCGTGCCCAAGGATGCCGTCCGTGTCGAAAACGGTCAGACGGGCGTCTATGTGCTCGAAGGCACCACCGCCAAATGGAAGCCGATCACCATCCTCCATGACACCGGCGAAAGCTACATCGTGGAGCTGGACAAATCCTCCACCGGAAACCTCTGGCCGGGCGACGAGCTGATTATCAACGCAAAAAATCTTTACAACGGAAAGGTCGTAAGCTGAAGCATGGGAACCATTGCGGAAAACATCGCGCAGATCCGCGCGAATATGGCGCAGGCCGCGCGGCAGGCCGGCCGGGAGGAAACACAGATCCTGCTGTGCGCCGCATCAAAAATGAACGACGCCGCGCGTGTCCGCGAGGCGATCGCGGGCGGCGTGGACTGCTGCGGGGAAAACCGCGTGCAGGAGCTCGTGGAGAAGCGTGCGCTCGGCGCATACGAGGGCCGGCCGCTGCATTTCATCGGCCACCTGCAGACAAACAAGGTCAAGTTTGTGGTTGGCGTCGTTGATCTGATCGAATCGGTGGACCGGGAGGAGCTGCTTGCCTGCGTGGACCGGCAGGCGCGCAAGCTCGGCATCGTCCAGGATATCCTGCTGGAGGTCAACATCGGCCTGGAGCAGAGCAAGTCCGGATTCACCGCAGAGCAGGTGCCGCAGATTGCAGATCGGATCGCAGAATTTCCGAACGTCCGTTTGCGTGGACTGATGGCGATCCCTCCGGTGAGCGAGCATCCGGGCGGCAACCGCAGATATTTTGCCGAAATGCGCAATCTTTTTGTTGACATAAGTGCAAAAAAAGGCGATAATAGGAACGTGGACATTTTGTCCATGGGGATGAGCGACGACTACACCGATGCGATCCTGGAGGGAAGCACCATGGTGCGGATCGGAACGGCCATCTTCGGAAAACGAAATTACAATGTCTGACTGACAGCATTTTGGAGGATACAGCATTATGGGATTCATGGATGATTTGAGAAAGCTGACGAAGCCGTACACCGAAGACGAGGACGACTTCGATGAATTTGACGACGATGTACGCCCCACGCGCAGTTCCCGCAGCTCGGCGCAGCCGAAGGCCTCGGCCTTCGTCCCCGACGATCCTGAGCCCGTGACCGCGACGCCCAACCGCCGCACCCTTGGCGGCACCAACAGCAAAGTCGTCAACATCCATACAACTGCTCAGATGCAGGTCGTGCTCGTCAAGCCCGACCGCTTTGACAATGTCTCCGACATTGCCGAGCATCTTCGCAGCAAGCATGCAGTGGTTCTGAACCTGGAATCCACGAATAAGGATGTAGCAAGACGTCTGGTCGATTTCCTGTCCGGCTGCGCCTATGCGCTCGACGGCAAGATCAAGAAGATCGCCATCAGCACCTATATCATCACACCGTACAATGTCGACATCGTTGGCGACCTGATCGACGAGCTGGAGAACAACGGCGTCTATCTGTAATCCGCAACTCATCAAAGTATGGAGGGACCTTCCATGTTCACACCGCAGGAAATTCAGGAACAAACTTTCTCCAAGGCCGTGTTCGGCGGCTATGACATGCAGCAGGTCGATGATTTTCTCGAGCCCCTGACCGAGGATTACATCACGCTCTATAAGGAGAATTCCGTTCTCAAGTCCAAGATGAAGATCCTGGTCGAGAAGCTGGAGGAATACCGCGCGCAGGAGGCGCGGCAGAAAGCCGCCCCGCCCGATCCGCGTGTTCAGAGCGACCAGCTCCTGCAGGAGGCGCGCGCCAGAAGCGAACAGATGCTGCGTGACACGCAGGCAAAGAGCGACGAGCTGATGCGCCAGGCGCAGGCAAAGAGCGACGAGCTGATGCGTCAGACCCAGACCCGCTGCGCCGCCATGACGCAGGACGCAAGCGCCGCCGCGCAGACGGGCGCCATCAGCCAGAAGCTCCGGGAGGAGCAGGAGCGCCTGGACTATGCAAAGCAGGCCGCGCTCAACTTCATCAACGTCATTGAGCAGGACATCCAGGGCCATCTGGATCTCCTGGAGACGCTCAAATCCCGGGATCTGAGCCTGGAGAAGAAGGAAGAGAAAAAGCCCGCCTCCAAGCCCTACGACTGGCAGACCGATCCTGCCGAGGCTGCTGAGCCGGAGCCGGAACCTGAACCGGAGCCTGTTCCTGCCGCCGAGCCGGAGTCGGAGCCCGCGCCGGTGTCTGAGCCGGAGCCTGCTCCTGCACCCGCGCAGGAGGAAGAGGACGACCTGACGTTCGACTTCCTGGCCGATCTTCCGGACCTGACGCTCCCCAAGCAGCCGGAACCCAAACCGGAACCCGCTCCCGCGCCAAGCAAGGTGTCAGAAAACACGCAGCAGATCGCGTCTGAGATCTCCGACCGTCTGGAGGAGCTCATCGGCGGCCCGTCTCCGGCAGCGCCTGCAAAGCCGGCTGCCCGCCCGGCTGTCAAGCCCCTGCATCCGGAGAGCGCGACCATCAAGTTTGAGGATCTGAAGTTCGGCAAGAACTACAACCCGACCCAAAAAAACTGATTGCAGAACAAAACCGCCGCGCTGCAAAGCGCGGCGGTTTTCTGTTCAGAAAAACAGGGTCTGTCCTGTCATGCACCGGGGCCAAACACGCGCCCTGCGCATATCCGGCTGCCGCCCGAAGGCAGCAGCCGGATGAACGGCTTTTGATCGGTCACAGCCATGCGGCGGAAACAACGCCGGGCCTCTGCATCAGCTGATCGAGCAGGCTGTTGACCGGGCTGCCGCTGCCAGCAGAAACGCACTGGGGACAGCGTCTGTCCCGTGCGCTTTTGCATGCGGCCTGTTTGATTCAGAGCACGCCGATCCTGTGGAGAAATTCCTCCACATACCGGCGGTAGTCCTCCGGCGCGGTGAGCACTGACGCAGCATGTCCGGCTCCGGGAATGAGATGGAGCTCACAGAAGCCGGACGTGGCCTGCTGCATGCGCTGGCTGTGCAAGGGAAGGATGAAATCATCCTCCTGCCCATGCAGGAAGAGGATGGGGATACGGTTCCCGGCAAGACTGTCGATGGGGCGCATCTGGCTGTAGGAGAAGCCATAGCGCAGCTTCGCGCAGAACGACGCCGCATAGACCAGCCAGCCCGGCAGGTGCATGGCCTGCAGGCCGCGCCGCATGACGCTCATGATCTCGCTGAAGCCGCAGTCGGCCACCACAAAGTCGATCTGCGGCCGGTATTTGAGCACTGCAACAGACGTGGCCCCGCCGAGCGACTCGCCGTGGAGGCCAAGCACCTGCAGATCCGGCCAGCGGCTGCGGCAATCGCGGATGAGCGCGTCCAGGTCGCGGCTTTCGCGGACCGAATAGGTACAGAACGTCGGCGCATTTTCGCCGTGGCCGCGCAGATCATAAATGATGACATGGAAGCCGAGCTCCAGATACATCCGTGCATACTTGAGCGAGCCGAAGCGGTTGTCCGTATAGCCGTGGGAGATCAGGATATACCGGCTTCCGCCTGCGGGATTGCGGAGCAGCTGCGCATGAAGCGCATACCCGTCCCAGCTTTTCACGGTATACGACGTCTTTTCGATGGCATCATACCAGGATATATCATAGTGCGCCGCCTGCCAGGCACGCGCTTCATCCAGCGTCTGCCGCCGGATGCGCAGGGAAAAAGCCGCGAGGACAAACCCCGCAAGCAGCACCAGAACGATCAGCGCCAACGCGATCCAGACCCAAACCATAGCCACGTCTCCTCTTTTTTGATCCGGCGCTCCGTACAGACGGAGCGCCGTGCAGAGCCATCCTTATCCGTTGTTCCGGGCGGACGGATCGACCGTCACAAGATAGAGGTTCCCGGTGGGCGCAGCCGTGACCGGCTCTTCTGTTGTCTGCTCGACCTTGCACGAGCCGGACAGCAGCAGCGAAAGCCCCTGCGGGAACGTGCCCGTCAGGCTGTATGTCAGCGTGTCGTCCGTATGTGCCTCCAGTTCAAACAGAAGCGTCGATGCTCCTGCGCCGGTATCCGGAACAGAGAGCTTGAGGCTGAGCTTTATTCCTCCATCCGCATGCAGCGTCAGATCCATCGTAAACAGATCCGCGTCAATCCCGCTCATCTCAGCGCTGCTGAGCCCGAGCTGCTGCATCAGGCTTTTCGGATCGACGTGCACCAGGAGGTCCGACCCGGATCTCCGGACAGACGCATCGCCAAACACCAGCGGGATGTTCTGCGCTGCTGTGCACAGGGCTTCCCAGTCCGTGAAAAAGCTGTTGCTCTGCTGCGCGGTCATTGCGCGGAAGACGCGCTGGCCAAACGTCGCGTCCCCATTGTCCCGGGAAGATGCCGTGGTGTTGAACGCGGGCAGGTCTGCATCGGAATGGATCCAGACCGGATTCTTCTGAAGGCCGCGCACCGTCTGGAACAGCGTGTCCGTCACGCTTGACGTCAGATACAGCCCTTCGCCAAAACGAAGCTCGCCCTTGAACGCAGGATCCACCGGGATCTGCTTGCCTGCCTGCTGGCTCAGAACGGCGCTCAGCACATCCGAAAGCTGCCCAAGGTCGCCGCTGAACGACGCGGAAAGTCCCTTTTTGCCCAGAACGGCTTCTGCGTTCATGCTGAACGGAAGCGCCTCCGTTCCGTCGGTGAGCTTGCCGGTCATGGCTGACGTAAACTTCAGGTTCTTCGCGGGATCCCAATCGGAAGACGGAAGATTTTTGACCCACGCGTTCAGCAGCGTGCAGTTCCCGTCGATCTTTTCCGCCCAGTATGCCTCATCGAGCAGGAAAACCATGCGGTGTTCGCCGTCCCACTGGACGCTGTAGCCCAGCACCTGCGAGAAAAACCGCAGCGGGACCATGGTCCGGCCCTGCTGGATATAGGAGCTGACGTCCATCCGGACCGTGGAGCCGTCCTTCAGCGTGATGAGATCCGTTCCAATGACATGGCGGAAGCTGACCGCTTCGCTTTCCACGATCGCCGTGCGCGTTTCCGCATCATAATCCACCGTTGCGCCGATCGATTCCATGGCTGCGCGCATGGGGACCATCGTGCGGTTGCTGCGCAGCTCCGGAACGGCGTCCGGGAACGAAATGCAGGGCCCTTCGTTGACGATCACATTGATCCGGCCCGGCGTTCCGCCGAGAGCGGCGACAGCCGCATCCGGCTTCGCCGGCGTGCCTGTGTCTGCAAACGCGGGGATGCAGAACGCCAGCAGCATCGACAGCGCAAGAATGATCGAAAGCGGTTTTCTCAGCTTCATAAATTACCTCCGTTTTTTTCATGTCTTTCGGCTAAACCGATCCAACGATACTCATTATACCCCAGATCCCGGAATCCGTCAAACAGACAGGAGAGGGCCGCCCCGCGGTATTGCGGGGCGGCCCTGTTCCGGCCTGGCGTCTTACCGGAGCTTCGCGTGCCATTCCTGCAGGGACAGCGGCTCGCCCGTGCCATGCAGCTTCACGCGGCGGATGCCCTCTGCGGCGGCTCTGGCCGCCGCCATGGTGGTGATATACGGGATACGCAGACGGATCGCGCTGCGCCGGAGATAGCTGTCGTCATGGGCGGACTCCTTGCCGGCCGGGGAGTTGACGATCAGCTGGATCTCTCCGTTTTTCATTTTGTCCAGAATGTTCGGCCGGCCCTCATACTGTTTTTTCACCAGACGGACGGGGATGTTCTCCTCTGCGATCCGCTGGCACGTTGTGCCTGTTGCCAGGATGCCGAAGCCGCAGTCATGGAAGATCCTTGCGATCTCCGCCGCCTCCGGCTTATCCCTGCGGTTGACGCTGATGAGCACCGTGCCGCTGAGGGGCAGCTCCGCGCCGGCTGCCTCCTCTGCCTTGGTGAACGCTTCGCCGGTGGTGTCGGCCAGGCCCAGCACTTCGCCGGTGGACCGCATCTCCGGTCCGAGGACCGGATCGACCTCCGGGAACATATTGAACGGGAACACGGCCTCCTTGACGCCGTAATAGGGGATCTGCCGCTCTGCAAGGCCGGGCACGGGAGACGCTTTGCCCGTCAGCTTCGCGGTGATGACGTCCGTAGCCAGCGGTACCATGCGGATACCGCAGACCTTGGACACCAGCGGCACCGTGCGCGATGCGCGCGGGTTCGCCTCCAGGACATAGACCCTGCCGTTTTCGATGGCATACTGCATGTTCATCAGGCCCACCACATGCAGCTGCTCCGCGATCCTGCGGGTGTAGACCTTGATGGTCTCCAGCTGCTCCGCCGGGATATGCTTGGAAGGGATGATGCAGGCGGAGTCGCCGGAATGGATGCCCGCCAGCTCGATATGCTCCATGACCGCCGGGACATAGGCGCATGTGCCGTCACAGACGGCGTCCGCCTCGCATTCCAGCGCATGGGAAAGGAACCGGTCGATCAGGATCGGGCGGTCCGGCGTCACATCGGACGCCGCGCGCATATAGTCCGCCATGCTCTCGTCGTCATAGACCACCTCCATGCCGCGCCCGCCCAGCACATAGGACGGACGCACCATAACGGGATAGCCGATCCGGGCGGCAATGGCCTGCGCATCCTGCACCGTCACCGCCATGCCGGACTCCGGCATGGGAATGGCGAGCTTCTCCATCATGCGGCGGAAGCGGTCGCGATCCTCCGCAATGTCGATGACCTCGGGCTGCGTGCCCAGGATCGTCACGCCGTTCTGCTTCAGCTCTGACGCCAGGTTCAGCGGCGTCTGCCCGCCGAACTGCGCAATCACGCCCACCGGGGATTCCTTCCGACAGATGCCCAGCACATCCTCCAGCGTCAGCGGTTCAAAATACAGCCTGTCAGAGGTGTCGTAGTCGGTGGAGACCGTCTCCGGATTGCAGTTGACGATGATCGTTTCAAACCCCTGCGCCCGCAGGGACTGCGCCGCGTGGACGCAGCAGTAGTCAAATTCGATGCCCTGCCCGATCCGGTTCGGTCCGCCGCCCAAAATCATCACCTTCGGCCGGCCCGTGTCCGTCGGCGTACGGTCGGACGCATGGTAGGTGGAGTAGTAATACGCGCTGTCCGGCGTGCCGCTGACATGCACGCTGTCCCAGCCCTGTACGATCCCGAGCGCCTCCCGCCGCGCGCGGATGGCTTCCTCCGGGACCTCCAGGAGCTGGCTCAGGTACTTGTCGGAGAAGCCGTCGCGCTTGGCCTGCAGCAGCGCCGCATCCGGCGGCACGCTGCCCTTGCTGCGCAGCAGCGCCTCCTCTTCCTCCACCAGCTCCTTCATCTGTTCGATGAAATACGTCTTGACCATGGTCCGCTCGTGGATCTCCGCCACGGTGGTATGCTTCCGCAGCGCCTCATACATCACGAAGTGCCGCTCGCTGCCCGGCTGCACCAGCAGGCGCAGCAGCTCCTGCCTGGAAAGCTCCGCGTAGTTTTTGACGTGCCCAAGCCCATAACGGCCCTTTTCCAAAGAGCGGATCGCCTTCTGAAGCGCCTCCTTATAGGTCTTGCCGATGCTCATCACCTCGCCGACGGCGCGCATCTGCGTGCCCAGCCGGTCCTCCACGCCCCTGAATTTCTCAAACGCCCAGCGGGCAAATTTCACCACCACATAGTCTCCGTCCGGCTGATACCGGTCAAGCGTGCCATATTTGCCGCAGGGGAGCTCCTTCAGCGTCAGCCCGACCGCCAGCTTGGCCGAAACCAGTGCGATGGGGAAGCCGGTGGCCTTGGAGGCCAGTGCGGAGGAGCGCGAGGTGCGCGGATTGATCTCAATGACGACCACACGGCCGCTCTGCGGATCGTGTGCAAACTGCACGTTCGTGCCGCCGATGACGCCGATATGCTCCACGATCCGGTATGCCTGCTGCTGCAGCTTCCGCTGCAGCGCATCGTCGATGGTCAGCATCGGCGCCGTGCAGAAGGAGTCGCCCGTATGGACGCCCACAGGATCCACATTCTCGATCATACAGACGGTGATCATGTTGTTCTCCGCGTCGCGGACCACCTCCAGCTCCAGCTCCTCCCAGCCGAGGATGGATTCCTCCACCAGGACCTGGTGGATCAGGCTGGCCTGCAGCCCTCTGGCGCACACGGCCGCCAGCTCCTCCCGGTTATAGACCAGTCCGCCGCCCGCGCCGCCCATGGTATAGGCCGGGCGGAGGACGACGGGATAGCCCAGCGTGTCCGCGATCTGAAGCGCCTGCTCCACGCTGTAGGCCACCTCGCTGCGCGCCATTTCTACGCCGAGCTGCTCCATGGTCTGCTTGAATTCGATGCGGTCCTCCCCGCGCTCAATGGCGTCGACCTGAACGCCGATCACCTGCACGTGGTATTTTTCCAGGATCCCCTCCCGGTACAGCTCCGCGCACAGATTCAGCCCGGACTGTCCCCCGAGATTCGGAAGCAGCGCGTCCGGACGCTCCCGGGCGATGATCTGCTCGACGCGCTTCATATTGAGCGGCTCGATGTACGTCTTGTCGGCCATCTCCGGGTCGGTCATGATGGTGGCCGGGTTGGAGTTGACCAGCACGACCTCATAGCCGAGGCTTTTGAGCGCCTTGCAGGCCTGCGTCCCGGAATAGTCAAATTCGCAGGCCTGTCCGATCACGATGGGGCCGGAGCCGATGATCAGGATCTTGTGAATGTCTGTTCTCTGTGCCATTGCATCCTCCTTGCCGCGCGTGCGAAGCCTGTCGTTTGATTTGCATATTCTTTCATTATTTCTTCTTTTGCATGATATTTTATTCAAAAATACTGCGTATGTAAATATGTAAATTCATAAAAATTCACGCCTGTTTCCGCTGCATTTTCTCAATATCCGTCATATCCCGCCTCTGAGAGGCGCAAAAGGCACGCGCAAAAGGCAAAAAAGCGCAAAAGCCCGCCGGCCCGGGACGGGCCGGCGGACGCAACGGGCAGGCAATCTGTGCGGCAGGGTGCCGATTTGCATGGGGCGTGCGCGAGAGGGGCTTGTGTGTTTCCCGCTCGCATTTTAATCTGTAAGAAAACAGGAGCACGCCTGCGTGCTCCTGTTTTCGCTGTTCCCGATGTGGATATACGCTTCCTCACAATCCTTCAGGCGCGAGAAGGCGTTCTGCTTTGCGCCACCTCTGTTCCATTATATGGTTCTTTTGCCGACAAAACGGAAGCTTCGTCAATATCCGCGCACGACAGGAGGTGCCGTCTGTCCTGCGCAGAACGCCTGCAGCCAGCGGCAGAGCTCCTGCGTCCACCGGCTCACGTATGGATGATTCTGCGCCAGGCCGAGGCCGTGGTGTCCCTTCGGGTACATGTGCAGCTCGCAGGAAACGCCGTTCCGGACAAGCGCCGCGGCATACATCAGGGAGTTTTCCGCGGAAACGCCCTCGTCTGCAGCCGTGTGCCAGAGGAATGCCGGCGGCGTGTCAGCCGTCACGTGCAGGTGCGGGGAATAAAACGCCTGCAGCTGGCTGTCCGGCGCAGCACCCAGAAGGCTGGATCGGGTGGCGCTGGGGACGCGCAGATCGATCACCGGATAACACAGGACTGTGAAGTCCGGCCGGGCCGACGCCGCGTCCTGCGCGTCCTGCGGCGGATAAAACGTCCTGTCATAATGGACAGATGCCGCAGCCGCCAGATGACCGCCCGCGGAGGAGCCCATTACGCCGAGCTTCCGCACCCCATGCTGCGCCAGCGCATGCCTGGCCAGACGGATCGCCCGCTGCACGTCCGCCATCTGCGCCGGCGCCCGGCAGGGCGCCACACGGTAGTCCAGAACGGCGGCAGAAACGCCCACGGAGTTGAGCCACGCGGCATAGGCCGCCCCTTCGTGCTCCGCCAGCTCCATATAGGCTCCGCCCGGGCAGATCACGATCCCGAGCTCCGCGCCCTCCACCGCCCGGATGTGCAGCTCCGGCGCAAGCTCCGTGTCTGCACTCTGGTGCGGCGGCATGCCGTCCCAAAGCTTCATACCCGCACCTCCGGATCCCCGGCGAAGATCGGGTTCGTCCAGGCATGGCGGCCGTCCCGGTCGATCACGCTCATGCGGATATAGCGGAAGGTGCTCTCCCATGGCGCACGCAGCCGGAATTCCGCGTGCGTCATCCCGCCGGATGCGTCCCGGATCACCTTGGTGGGGTAGCCCTCGCTGTGCATGCGGATGGAAGCGACAGGGGAGCAGTCCAGAACCGCCGTGTCGTTTTCGATGTAAAAATCATAGATCTCCGGGCCGCAGGAGGAGTAGAACGCGCCCTGCTTCAGCGCGCGGAGGATATCGCTGACGTCGCTGCGCGCATTGACCATGACCCAGCCGAGGCAATGCTCGTCCATCTTGTGGCCGTCGTCCGCAGCCACGCCCCAGATGCGCTTGCCCTGGCCCAGGATCTCGTCCCAGTAAGGGGCGTCCATATCCATATCGTCACACTTGACGCTGCCGGTGTTGCAGATCTCCATGGCGATATCGCCCTGCAGCTTTTCAAACATGCGCGGCGGCGTGCAGCTCCACTCCGGATGGCAGAGGATCGTCAGGTTGTTTTTCGCGTGGACTTCGTCCAGGTATGGCTGGTATTCCTCCTGCGTGACCGCCCGGGCGCTCTGCAGGCGCTCATCCTGTTCATAGCCGTTCCCATCCTCCCGGGACGGGCCCAGGCATACGGTATGGAACGTGCGGCTGCCATAGCCGTTCGTCCGGAACGGCAGGGCGTCGATCTCCATCCCCGGCACGATCGTGATCGGCAGGTCCGGCGCGTAGTTTTTGTAGTTGTAGACCCGGTGGTCCGTCAGGGCCATGAAATCATACCCGTGCTGATGGTGGTACCGGATCACCTCCTCAGGCGTGCCGGCTCCGTCAGAGCGCGTGGTGTGGCAGTGGAGCGCGCCCTTGAGCATTCTGTTTTTCTCGAGAAATGCCTGCTGTCGGATCATATTCATACTCCTTACATGAATGGATTTTCGGATTCACCGCTTCCGCGGGTATCGTTCTGATCCGTCTGCGGCGATCCGCCGCAGACCGCAAACGCAGACAGGAAGATCTCTCCATCCACGCCGTCCTTTTTTTCGATCCGGACTGCCGCGACAGTGTCCTCCGGATAGGGGTTCTCTGCGATCATCCGGACCTGCGTCCGGCCATCTGTGCCCAGGACCGGCAGCGTCGTCATCATTACGCCGCAAAGCGTGTCGTCGATCTGGTACCAATCCCAGTGGGCGCTCTCATGCAGCGCCCAGCTGCGGGACGGATGGGCGATATTCAGGCCGTAAATCAGCGGGATCTCCATCCGGCGGCCGCTGCGGTACTCGATCACATAGCGGCCGATGACAGCCTGCTCCGTCAGCATCGGCGCGCTCGTCACATACTTCCATGGCCGCTCGGCCGTGGTGCAGTGCAGGATGGAGAAGTGCGGCCTGCGCAGCAGCGCGCGGTTTTTATACAGGAACAGCTCCTGCGCCGTCTCGCGCAGCAGCCAGGCGTATTTGCTTTCGTCGTAATCGGTCTTCCACTGCAGATATGTCCCGAACACCAGGCCGGCGTAGACGCCGTTGTACTGCAGCGTCTGCTCGGAAAGCGTTGTCCAGTGGGACAGGGCGCCGCCTCTGGCCCCTGCGTCCACACGCGCCTGCCAGTGCGGCATCTGCATGGGGCACCAGTTTCCGAACGTCATCTCCATGCCGCGCCTGAGGAACTCCGCGTCGCCTGTCTCCATCACGGACCAGTACCAGTTGTGCGCGATGCAGTCCTTTGGGATCCGGTCGATGGCCGGATAGGTCGCCGCCACATGGCACGTGGTGCCGCGGGCGCAGGCACGGGTATACTCTGCACCGCCGTAGGCCTTTTTGTCCTTCGCCACGGCGTTGAGCAGCTTCTCCGCCCAGAGCATGGTGCGGATCCCGCGCGCAGACAGATAGTCGTGGATCCTCGTGATGTCGTCCGCATAGAGCTGCGCGGGGTCCTTGCCCCGGCATCTGTCGCACAGGCCGAGAGAATAGCACTCGTCGTGGCCGATCTGCACGATGTCCGGCGCAAAGACGTCGATGACCTCGTCCAGCACATCGAACAGCAGCGCATACGACGCCGGATTTGACGGGCAGTACACATCCGGGAACGGATCGTAGGGACGCTCCGCCAGCTCCGGATGCGCGTTCAGCAGATAGTCCGCATGGCTCAGGCTCGGGACCTCCGGAATGACCTCCATGCCCCTGTCCCTGCAATAGCGCACCAGCTCGCGCACGGTCTGCTGCGTGAGCCAGCGGCCGCCGCCGTTTTCAAAATGGATGGAGTTCTTCAGCCAGCCGAACATATTCTGCACTTCATCCGCCCGCTCGGGATACCGTTCCATCTCCCGGCAGTAGGCAAGCCAGCTCTCGTTGATCTCCGGGTGGCGCATATACTCCATCGCGCCGCCGACCTCCACAATGATCGTATTATAGCGGTAATACAGCAGGAAATCCACCGTCTTGTAAAATTCATCCAGTGCGTCCGGCGCCGGCAGATACACCTTCAGCCCGCGGAACGGACACTGCGGCACATGGAAGCTCACGCCTCCCGGCACCAGCCCGTCGTTCGCCTGCGCCTGCTGCAGGATCGTGTACAGGCCGTAGATCTTTCCGCGCAGTCCCGCGCTGCATACGCGCAGCCTCTCTCCGTCTGCGAAGACGGCATAGGCATCCGGCGTCTGCAGCTGCTCCTGCGTCACGCCCAGCGCCTCCAGCGTCCGGCGCTGGGCGTCGTCGCACGCATCCGCAAAGAGGATCTGCGTCCAGCCGCCCGTCTGCGTCCGGTTCGGGATCTGCTCCACGATGCGCTGCATCGCCTCCGCCGGGACGCGGCAGGCGCAGTTGACCCGTTTGCCCTGTGTCCATTTGCTGAAGCTGTTCAGCTCCGCCATCATGCTCATCCGGTATCCCTCCGACCGTTTTTTCAAATCGGCACTGCCACAACAGGATCCTTCCCGATGGTCACCGGGATCCTGCGGAGCACGCCTTCCATACCCACGCAGAGGACTGTGCTGCCAGCGCCCTGGAGCACCACCTCCCGCGCCGACACGGACAGCACCTCGAACGCATCGTCCTCCGGCCACGCGGCAGCGCCGTCGTTCACCACGATCTTCGTGATGCTGCCGAAGGGGAGCGGGACGTCGTAGCAATGCGCGCCCACGCGAAGCCTGGCCTGCCGTTTCGGCTCCGGGCTCCGGTACCAGTCCACCGGCGTCAGATAAAACTGGCGGCTGCCGTCTGCCTGCACATACTGCGTGTGCTCCACATCCGTCCCGCACAGCACCGCAGCCGGCGCGGCGTCCCGGTATTCCTCCGCAAGCTGCGTCAAAAGCGCCTCATAGACGGGGAATGCCTGCGGATCGCCCGGATACTCCAGGCAGTTGACCAGGATCAGCTCGCCCGCTCCGACGGAAAGCGTCACCGCAAGCGGCCGTCCGTCGGGCGTCCTTTGCAGCACGCGCGTCTGCGCCGACAGATTGCTGCAGAGCGTCAGCGCTCCGTCCGTTTCAAATCTCGGCGGTCCGTCTGTCAGCCCGCGCAGAAGCGCATGGTCTGCGATCCGGTGCCGCCCGGCCTCGATGTCCGCTCTGTTCGTCGTTTCAGACACATGCGGCCAGGCAAACAGCAGCCGGCCGCCTCCCTGCACATACTGCAGGAGCCGGTCCAGATCCTCCGGCACCGCCGCGTTATAACCGGCAAAGACGAGCAGGCGGTAGTCCTCAAAGCGTCCGTTTTCCACGGGGATCACGTCTGCATTCCCGTTCGGCGTGCCGCTGTAGCAGCCGAACGGCTTGCCGGAATCCTCCGGAATATAGCCCACGTTGACAAAGCCCTGCCTGCGGATGCGGCAGAGGGGATAGAACACATGCAGCAGCTGCCAGGAGTCCTCCGGCACGCCGGTGTGCAGATGCGGCATACCGAAGAGCCGGCTGCCGCCGTATCCGCACCAGCCGTCGAAGCGCCCGTGCAGGAAAGCGATGGGCGTCTCATATCTGCCGGTGCGGCTGTGCGTCCTGACGAACCGCAGGAAGCTCCGCTGACGGTCCGCATGGTTGGTGCAGGCCGCGGAGAAGCGGTCGTGATAGGCATACTGCGCCTCCAGGAACCACAGCCCCTCCTCCGTGTTGATATCCGTCACGCCCTGCATATATGCGATGAGATCCGCCAGCAGATAGCGGCGGTAGCGCTCCTGCGTGTCGTGCGGCTGCGTGGACCACTGCAGCGCATGATGAACGCCGAACCTGGGTTTCCCGAACGCCCTGGCCGCACCCCGCAGGAACGCCAGCTGCGGCTCCATGGAGCCGTCCATGGTTTCCGCGCCCGTCCAGGAAAAGCCCGCCTGATAAAAATACTTGAACATGACCGTCGGCCCGGTATGGCGGGGATACCCGCCCCGGAGCGCGCGGAGGGAATCCAGCGCACACAGGCAGGCGGCTTTCATGTCCGCAGGGCAGTCCGTGTTCCGTGCAAGGCCAAGGATGCCGCGGCGCATGGTGACGTTTCCCGTGCGGAACGTGTTCTCCGTCGTCTGCGGCGACTCGCGCCACATCCGCTGCGCCAGCGCATAAAACGCCTCCGTCACGGGAATGGGGATCTCGCCCCAGTAAAAGAGCTGCCCGTCGCGTTCATGCAGCTGGCCGCCCAGAAAATGCGGTCCGGCCAGCAGCTCCGGCGGCGGATTCTGCTGGATGCCCGGCAGGTCCCGTCCGTCCGTCATATGCACATAGTCCACGTCCAGGCCGCTGCAGATCCGGCGCACGAGCGCCCAGACCCGCGGCTCGATGGTGCGCTGTCCGCCCCAGCGGTATACCGGGCGGATCGTGAGAAGGCTGCTCAGCCCGTTTGCGAACACCCACTCCAGATAATCGCTGACCGCCCGCAGGTCGGAGTTGTCGATATAGATCATGTCCCCGGAGCCGCTGACCACATGATCCTCCGGCCGGAGGACCGTTCTGGCGATCCGCCCCGTCTGCGTCATGCCGCCGCAGGAGAGGGTGAAGCTGCGCCCGTTTTCCATGCCCTGCTGGCGCAGGCGGAGCACATGCAGGCCCTTCTCCGGAAAGGTCAGCGGCGTCGCCGCAGACAGCCCTCCGCCCTCCAGCGTGAGCGTCAGCCCGTCCTGCTCGGTCTCGATAAGGACGGGGATCTCCCTGCCGGCCACGGCGGCCTCCGGACAGGCGTGGATATGGAACGGCGCGCGCTCCTTTTCCAGCAGCCGGACCGTCCGGATCGCAAGGGGGACGGGATCGTGGTACCTGGAGCAGTACGTGATCCGCAGGAGGTTTTCCTCCTGCAGCAGCCCCTGGGGGATGTCGATCTCCACAGGGGCGTAGCGGTGGATGCGCAGAAATGTCTCTGCCTCATAAAAGACCCGTCCGTTCAGCTCCATCCGCAGCCGCGGCCATTCCTTTTTGGACAGGTTCTGGCCGATCCACGCATGCCCGCGGTAAAGCTCCTCCTGCGTGGGCAGCACCAGGTCGAACGCCGGAAGCAGGTTTGCGCCTGTGGACGCGCGCAGATACGGCCGCTCAAAGCAGACCTGCCCGGCGCAGCGCAGGCTCTCCAGCGTGACAAGGACGCACGCGGTCCGCGCGTCGTCGATCCGGACCTCCTGTCCGAAGTCCGTATAGCCGTAGGAGCCCGCGGGGATCTCGACGGTCTGCACCTCATCCGGCGGCGTGCCAGTCTCGTGGCTGCTGACGCCCGGACGCCGTTCCCAACGCTCCAGGCGCAGACGGAGATATCCGCCCTCCTCCACGCGCAGGTCGTCCGCCCTGGCATAGACGCCGAAGCGCCACTGCTGCGTGTGCCCGTTCAGCTCATAGATCCCCTCGCAGGGCGGCCACACACAAAGCTTCGCCGCCCGTTTCGGGTACGGACGCGGCGTCGGCTCGGACAGATCCAGGCAATAGCGGTCACACTGCGCAAGCTCCGTGCTGAGCGCATCCTCGATCAGCATATAGAGCCTGTGCCCGTAAGGCTCGTCCTTGAAGATATAGTGCATCCGGTCCTCGCAGGTCATGTACAGGCGGTGATGGCCGGCAAGCCCGGCCGCATCCGCGCGGAAGCGGAGCTCCAGCGTCTGACCCGCGCGCAGGATCCGGTCCTGCGTGTCTGTTTTGATGTCTGCTGCGATCCGATATGGCATCGTCTCACCTCCGGATGTCCTCCGCGCTCAGCGCGCTTCATTCAAAAATGCGCCCCGGTAGCCTTTTCCCGCGGCCCACCGGCAGCAGGAGAGCACGATCTGCTCATAATCCGGGATATGGATCAGATAATCCTCATAGAAAAATTCCTCGTGGATCATCAGCTCCAGAAAGCCCGCGCGGGTTTTCTGCGCATACAGCTGATCCAGGAGCGCCAGGTTTTCCGGGAGCGTGTGCAGGTTCATCACGTCGTCGATCACACCGTAGCGCATCTGCATGTCGGCGTCATACCAGAAATCCCGTTTGTTGATCTGCTCACACTGCTCCGGCGGATAACAATAGGCGACCATCGGCTCGTTGTTCCGCACCCAAAAATAACCGGCGAGTGTGCGGATGCCCAGGTCGCGCAGGGCCCGGACGCCCTCGCGCGTGCAGGCGCCCCAGTGGAGCGTCGTCTCCTCCGAGAGCGTCTCCCGCCCGGCAAAGCGGACGATCTCCCGCTGCACGGCCTGCCCGTCCGCATACACCTGCCGGTAATCCGCATCCCGGTACGGGCAGGCGGGTTCATTCGACCGGGCATGGAAATTCAGCTTGAGCCAGTCGGCATTGGCGATCCATTCCTCCCGGAAGCGGTCGGTCATCATGGACAGATCAAAAGGCCCGCGCCTTACACCAAAATAGGAGCACGGGTGCGGCAGCTCATAGAACAGGTTGAGATGCACCTTCGCGCCGTACAGCTCGTGCGCTTTCCTGTACATGGCAAGGTAGGGATTGTCAAAAATGGACGTGTATTTGTCCCGGTTCCGGTGGATATCCCACAGGAACACGATGTTATCGTCGCTGGAAAGGCGGTATTTCCCGGTGCTGTCCTGCAGCCAGAAGACCGTGATCTGCCGGGACTGCCGCTGCGTCTGTGCAAGGATCTGATTCTGCCCCGGCGTGAGCGATACTTCGGCCGTCCGGCAGCCCTCCGCCTCAACGGCCGGCCGGCCGTTGACGGTGACCGGCCCGGCCGACGCGACCTTGACCGTCACCCGGAGCGTTCCGTCCCGGACCGTTCCGTCGTATTCATTCAGGCAGTCTCCGTCTGCCGGGAACAGAATGCGCAATTCCTGCATGGCTGTATTCCTCCCATATCTATTTCCGATACCGGGTCCGGTATTCCATCGGCGCAAGCCCGCCGCTCCAACTGCGGAACGCACGGGAGAAGGAATGCGCGGAAACATACCCGATCCGGACGGAAACGTCGTTGATCTTCAGATTTGTCGTGGTCAGGAGCTGTGCCGCCAGCTCCATGCGTTTCTGAAAAATAAACTCGGAAACATTCTGCTTATAGACCTGCTTATACAGGCGCGAAAGATAGCTGACATTGAAGCCGCCCACATCGGCCAGCGCGGTCAGGGACAGGTCTCCGTCCAGATTATTCTCGATGTAGGCGTTGACCCGCTGCAGCGCCCGCTCCGAAAGCTGCGTATCCTCCCGATCCATCAGGCGGAACACAGCGGCAGACACCGCAAAGAGATACTGTCCGGCCGCTGTCCAGGAAGCATGCTCCTCCGCGTGCATCAGCCGATGGGTCCCCATCTCAGCGTCGATCCGGTCGTTCAGCCGGTTCTGGTTGATATACCGCAGCAGCAGCACGGAAATGCTGTAATACAGCTCCATGGCATGAACATCCTGCCCGCTGCCCGCAGCGGACAGCTCCCTGCAGAATTCGGACAGCAGCCGGAAGTATTCCTGCCGCTGCAGCGATTCCAGGCTGTTTTTCAGCAGGGGGATGCGCTCTGCCGTCGTCAGCACGGTGCCGCGGCTCAACTCCTCCTCCAGTCGTTCCGCGTGGGCGATCACCTCGTGCTCGCCGCCGAGACAGCCGGTCATGATGCGGCGGAAGCGGATGAGATCATTCCGGATCTCCGCATAGCCGATCGGCGTTGAGCCGGCCACCGCGGAAAAGCTGACCGCATACTTCTGGCGGAAGGTGATCTGCGCGTATTCCACCGCGCCCAGCGCCACGACGAAGGTCCGGCCCCATTTCTGCTCCCGGCCGCCGTTGGCCTGGATCAGGAGCACCGCCGTCCGGTCCTCCGTTTCATACAGGAAGAAGCGGATATCCTCCGGCATGTTCTCCCGCAGCAGGCCGGCAATGATCTCCGGTGCGTCCGCCGGCTCCTGTGCGCCGCTGTCCGGCGCGTCCATCCGAAGCAGGAACAGCAGAAACGACGCGCTGAGATCGACGGGGATCTGGAATCGCTCGGCGCACTCCCTGAGCATCGCGCCGGATGTGACCTGTCCCTTGAGCAGGTTGTTCATGAATTCCTGCCGCATCAGATATTCACCGATCTGTTCCTTCCGGCCCTTGCGGAGCGGGACGATCTCCAGCTCCTGCCGCACCTCGGCCAACGCCTCGCGCACGGCCGCCATGATGACCTCGTCCTCCTCGGTCTTCAGCACCAGCCGGACGTCCTTGTGCCGCAGCAGCGTGCGCATATCCTCAAAGCTGCGGTAGCCGGTCAGAAAGACGGTCTTGCACCGGGGCCAGTTGTCCTTGATCCGCTCGAACAGCTCGATGCCGCTCATGCCGGGGATATGGATGTCTGTCAGCACCACGTCAAATTTCACCTGGTCGAGCAGCTTCAGCGCCTCCGCTGCCGTTGCAGCCGTGTAGACGCCGATCTCCTCGTCAAACTGGAATTTGAAAGCCCCGAAATCATAGGCCTCCGCCAATGATTATAGGGCGTTAATGAAGTCCTCTGAAACCGTTGAAAACAAAGGATTTTTCGCAATCTGCTCACTGAATCTCTTTATTAAATGTTACACCGTTTCAACAACGCCCGCGCCGCTCATAAGGGCAAAAGCAAGGGCAAGAAAGACTCATAACAGGATATA
>CADCOJ010000015.1 GCA_902803075.1 Oscillospiraceae bacterium
GTCCCTCTGGGAGCTTGAGCTCCTTAACTGTTGCACTTAGTTTGACAATTCACTCAGGGAAAGACGGCGATCCGGACCGCCTTTTCCCGGGCGCGATCCAACAATCGGCACCCAACCAACGCCGCCGCCCCGGTTCTTGAAAACCGCGGTGGCGGCGGCCCTGTGCAGACGGAAGGGAAGGAGCAGGCGCAGCCTACATGGACGGCTTGTCGTCGCTGGGGGTGCGGCCAAAGTGTTTGCGGTATGCACGGTAAAACGCGGAGTAATCGGAGAATCCGCACAGCAGTGCCGTGTCGGTTGCTGTCTCCCCGCGCTCAAGCATGGCGCGCGCGGACAAGAGCCGCTTGAGCAGCACATATTCCCACAGGGAGGTGCCGGTGGCCGCGCGGAAGACCCGGCCGATCTGCGAGGGACTGCGGGCAAAGCTTCGGCTGATCGCGTCCAGCGAGATCGGCTCAAACAGATGCGCATTTACATAGGACACAAGTGAAAATGCAAATCCGCACGGAACCGGCGTATGCCCGGAAATGGAGGGGTACAGCGCTGCGATCTGCGATAGCAGCAGCATCACGCGGGACAGGATCTGGATCCGCTCCAGCCCCGGCGTCAGCACAAATCCATCAAACACGCGGTGCAGCTCCGGGTACTGCGCGGCGGGATAGCGGTTCATGCTTCCCAGCGGCCGCGCAAAGAACGGGCGCAGGAGCCGCTGCTCCGGGTCGATCTGTGTAAAGAACGCAGGGCAGACGTGGGCGGCGATCCTGCGGTAGGGCTCGGAGGCTTCAATCAGCAGCTTGTGTGTCTCTGCCGGGCGCATCAGAAAAATATCGCCTGCTTCCAGGGGATACCGCGTGCCCTCAACAAGGTATGTTCCCTTCCCGGATAAAAAGCAGTAGATCTCCAGCATCTCATGCGCATGGATCGGAAAGGAGTCCGGATCCGGCGCCTCGTCGAGCGAGCAATGGCAGTAAAGCCCTTCCTCGCGGTAGGAAAACAGCGTGTCCATACGATCACCTCCTGGAACAGCGTACCAGAATATGCGCAGATTTGCAATCATTTTTAATAATAAAAGCAATTCCATTGTAAAAGGAGACAGACTATAATAAAAACAACAATAAAAAGAAAAGGAGCATCGACCATGGATTGCAACATCAGGGAAACCGCCAGATACGCGATCGCCTGTCCTACCAGCATGGGCGTACGCATCACCCCGGCCGATCGGATGGCCGTTCACAACAGCAGCCAGTTTTATCTTCAGGCAACAAGTGCGGAAACGAACGTGCTGAACATCGCTGCAAGCCTTGGCCGTCCATGTCTTGCTCTGACGAAATTCGTGGAGGGGAGCCCCATTGCCGCGTTCATCCAGGCGCAGCTGCGCGCGCGCAGCATTGCCTATGAAGGCAGGAGCGTCCCGCAGGGCGGCCCCTGGGGCTTCCGCCATCAGTTCAACATTGCGGACTCCGGCTTTGGCCTGCGCGCACCGCGCGTTTGGAACGACCGGGCCGGGGAAGTCGGCCGGACGCTTTCTGCGGACGATTTCGACCTTGACCGCATTTTTGGCAGGGAAGGAATCGCCATCCTGCATCTGTCCGGCCTGATCGCCGCCATGAGTCCGGAGACAACGCAGTGCTGTCTTGCGCTTGCAAGAACGGCCAGGCAGTATGGAACGCTTGTGTCCTTTGATCTCAACTATCGCGCGACATTCTGGAAAGGGCGCGAAGAGGAGCTTTCGCAGGCGTTCTCCGAGCTTGCCGCATGCGCCGATATTCTTGTGGGCAACGAGGAGGATTTCCAGCTCTGTCTCGGCTTCCGCGGTCCGGAAGCGGGCGGGAAGGATCTGAGCGCCAAAATCGAGAATTTCAAGGCCATGATCGAACAGGTCCGCGCCAGGTATCCCAATGCGAAGATGTACGCGACGACGCTTCGCCAGGTCGTCTCCGCCAACGAGCACCTGTGGGGAGCGATCCTGTGGGCGGAAGGGAGCTGGTTTGTTGAGCAGCCGCGCCCCATCCCCGTGATGGACCGCATCGGCGGCGGCGACGGATTCTCCGGCGGGCTTCTGTACGGCGTGCTCCGCGGCTGGGAGGCAGAGCGGTGCCTGCAGTTCGGCTGGGCCAGCGGCGTGCTGGCAGCTTCCAGCCTCAACGATTATGCCGAGCCGGCAGACGAGAAACAGATCTGGGATATTTATGCGGGCAACGCGCGCGTGCAGCGGTAAAGGAGCCAAATGCAATGAAACAGGCAGACATCGGCCTCATCGGCCTCGCCGTTATGGGCGAAAATCTTGTTATGAACATGGAATCCAGGGGATTCACCGTGGCGGTGTACAACCGAACTGTGGAGAAGGTGGATACCTTTGTCTCAGGCCGTGCGGCAGGGAGGAGCGTCATCGGCTGCCGCAGCCTCCGGGAGCTGAAGGATGCGCTCAAGGTCCCGCGTAAGGTCTTTCTGATGGTGAAGGCCGGTCAGGCTGTGGATGATCTCATCGAAAAGCTTCTCAATGTCCTTGAGCCGGGCGATATCATCATCGACGGCGGCAACTCCCATTTTCCGGACACCATCCGCCGCACCTCGTATGTCGAGAGCAGGGGACTTCTGTATATCGGCTGCGGCGTCTCCGGAGGCGAAGAGGGAGCCCTGAACGGCCCGAGCATGATGCCCGGCGGCTCTGCCGCCGCGTGGCCGCATGTGAAGCCGATCTTCCAGGCCATCTGCGCAAAGGTGGAGAACGGCGACGCCTGCTGCGACTGGGTGGGCGAGAACGGCGCAGGACACTTTGTCAAGATGGTGCACAACGGCATTGAATACGGAGATATGCAGCTCATCTGCGAGGCATATCAGCTCATGCGAGACGGACTTGGCATGACGAGCGCGGAGATGCAGCATGTGTTTGCCGCATGGAACGAAACGGAGCTGGAGAGCTATCTCATCGAGATCACGCGTGATATTCTGGGTTATCAGGACGAAACCGGCGAAACGACTGTCGAGCATATTCTCGACCGCGCCGGCCAGAAGGGTACCGGCAGGTGGACGGGCATCGCCGCGCTGAACGAGGCCGTTCCGCTGACGCTCATTTCAGAAGCCGTCTTTGCACGCTGCCTGTCTGCAATGAAGGATGAGCGTGTCAAGGCGTCCGCGCTCTATCCGCATGAAGCCCCGCATTTTGACGGCGACCGCGCCGCATTTCTGGAAGCCGTCCGGAAAGCGCTCTATGCAAGCAAGATCGTCTCCTACGCCCAGGGCTATATGCTCATGCGCGCCGCCGCCGGCACCTATGGCTGGAACCTCAACTACGGGGGCATCGCCCTCATGTGGCGCGGAGGATGTATCATCCGTTCCGTCTTCCTCGGCAAGATCAAGGAGGCCTACGACAAGGATCCGGCGCTGGAAAACCTTCTCATGGACGATTATTTCCGTTCCGTCATGGTGACGCTTGTGCCCGCGTGGCGCGAGGTCGTCTCGACTGCGGTCCGGATGGGCATCCCCATGCCGGCGTTCTGCTCTGCTCTGAGCTGGTTCGACGGCTACACAACTGCGAATCTCCCTGCAAACCTCCTGCAGGCGCAGCGCGATTACTTCGGCGCGCACACCTATGAGCGCATCGACGCGCCGCGCGGGCAGTTCTTCCACACCAACTGGACAGGCCACGGCGGAGCCACCAGCGCCGGCACTTACAACGCCTGACACATCAAAGAAAGGATGGAATCGTGATGAAACTCCCTCTTAATACCGATCTGACCGGCAAAGTCGCTGTCGTCACAGGCGCGGGCGGCGTGCTGTGCGGCATGTTCTCCAAGGCGCTGGCCTCCGCGGGGGCGAAGGTGGCTGTGCTTGATCTGAACGAGCAGGCCGCGCAGAAGGTTGCGGACGCGATCACCGCCGAGGGCGGCACCGCGAAGGCATATGCCTGCAATGTTCTGGATAAGGACTCCCTGGAAGCCTGCCGCACGGCGGTGCTGCGCGAGCTCGGGCCCTGCGACATCCTGCTCAACGGCGCCGGCGGCAATAACCCCCGCGCCACCACGGACAAGGAATATTATGAGACAGGCGATCTGGATGCCGGGACGAAGTCCTTCTTTGACCTGGAGCAAAAGGGCGTAGAGTTTGTCTTCAACCTCAACTTCATCGGCACGCTGCTTCCCACACAGGTTTTTGCAAGGGACATGCTGGGCCGCAAAGGCTGCAGCATTCTGAACATCTCCTCCATGAACGCCTTCACGCCGCTGACCAAGATCCCGGCCTACTCCGGCGCCAAGGCCGCCATCTCCAACTTCACCCAGTGGCTTGCCGTCCATTTCAGCCGGGCAGGTATCCGCGTCAACGCCATCGCGCCGGGCTTTTTCTCCACGGCGCAGAACGCGAAGCTCCTCTGGAATGAGGACGGCACGCCCACTGCCCGCACCGGAAAGATCCTGGCCGCCACGCCGCTGGGCCGTTTCGGAGAGGCAGAGGAGCTTGTTGGGGGACTCCTGTTTCTTCTGAACAATGAAGCTGCTTCCTTCATCACAGGCGTCGTTCTGCCGATCGACGGCGGCTTCAGCGCCTACTCGGGTGTCTGATATGCAGGACATCTTCCGAATCGCCGCCTGCAGCGGCGGCCTCAGCCCGGAAGAGATCCGTGCTGCGCTCACCGAGGCGCTTTCCGGCCGGGAGCTGCACAGAGTCCTGATCCTTCCGCCGGATTATACGCGCTTCCATTCCAACGCCGGATTCCTTACAAATTACTGTTACCACCTGCTCACCGCGCGCGGCGTCCAGGTCGATATCCTTCCCGCGTTGGGGACGCATGTGGCCATGACGCGCGCGCAGTGGCAGACCATGTTCGGGGACATCCCCTATGAAAAGATGCTTGAGCACGACTGGCGTGCGGACGTCGTGAAGCTGGGCGAGGTGCCGGGCTCTTTTCTTGCCGGGGTCACGGACGGACTCTGGACGGAGCCGGTGGCCGCGGAGATCAACCGACGCGTGATGGACCCGGGCTACGATCTCATCATCTCTCCCGGCCAGGTGGTGCCCCATGAGGTCATCGGCATGTCCAACCATGCGAAGAACCTGTTCGTCGGCGTGGGCGGCAGCGAAATGATCAACAAGAGCCACATGATCGGCGCAGTCTATGGCATGGAGCGCATGATGGGCCGCGACAATACGCCTGTGCGCAGGCTTTTTGACTATTGCATGGAGCGCTTTCTGAAAGACAGACCGATCCTCTTTATGCTGACCGTCACCACCGCTCCCGGCGGCAGCATTCGGACGCACGGCCTTTTCATCGGGGAGGGCCGCAGCTGCCTGACCGCGGCTGTGAAGCTCGCACAGGAAAAGAATATCGACTTCGTCGCGCGCGGTATCCGAAAATGCATCGTCTATCTTGATCCGACGGAGTTCCGAAGCACCTGGCTTGGCAACAAGGCGGTCTACCGTACACGGATGGCCATGGCGGACGGCGGCGAGCTGCTCATCCTGGCTCCGGGTGTTGAGCGCTTCGGGGAGGACCCGCAGGTGGATGCGCTCATCCGCAAATACGGCTATCGCGGCAGACTCCATACGCTTGAGCAGTTCCGAAAGCCCGGGAATCAGGACCTGCGGGACAACATGGGCGCCGCCGCGCACCTGATCCACGGCTCCTCCGACGGCCGCTTCACGATCACCTATGCCGTCAAACAGATCCCGCGCGCCGAGATCGAGTCTGTCGGCTTCCAGTCAGCCGATTATGACGAGCTGGCCGCAAAATATGATCTGTCCAGCCTGCAGTACGGGTATAATACCGTGGATGGCGAGGACGTTTACTTCATTCCCAATCCGGCGCTCGGACTTTGGATCAATCGGGAGAGGTTCTCAGAATGAAGCAGTTTTTAGATCGGGAGTTTCTTCTGGATACGGAAACGGCGCGGACGCTGTTCCATACCTTTGCGGAGCAGCAGCCCATTTTCGACTATCACAACCATCTTTCACCCCGTGATATTGCTCTGCACCGCACGTTCCGCGACCTGACGGAGCTGTGGCTGGAAGGCGATCATTACAAATGGCGCGCCATGCGCGCCTGCGGCGTGGATGAAGCATGCATCACGGGAAATGCTTCCCCGCGAGAAAAGTTCCAGGCCTGGGCCAAGGTCCTTCCGAAGCTTGCCGGCAGTCCCCTGTACCATTGGACGCACCTGGAGCTGCAGCGCTGTTTCGGGATCGGAGAACCGCTGAACGAAGGAAGTGCCGCGCGCATCTGGGAACAGACGACGGACCTGCTGCATTCGGGCGGATTTGACGCGGTGTCGCTGCTGGAAAACATGCGCGTGCACACGCTCTGCACGACGGACGATCCGGCCGATACGCTGGAATGGCACAAACAAATTGCCGCTGACCCGTCTATCCGCTTCCGCGTCTGCCCGTCGTTTCGCCCGGACCGGTATCTGGCCGATCCTGCCGGGGAGGCGTCCCGGACGCTGTGTACCCGGTATCAGACGGCAGATCTGGATACGGCGCTTATCAAAGCGCTTGATTCTTTCTGCCAGACAGGCTGCCTTGTCTCCGACCACGCCTTTGTTGACTTTTCTTACGACCGCGACGAGCGCCTTGCCGCGCGGATGCGCGTCCTCGGCAGGGCCTATGCTGCGCGCGGCGTCGTGATGCAGCTGCATCTGGGTGCCGTCCGCAATGTTTCCCCACGCTTGTATGAGCGTCTGGGCGCGGACGCCGGCGGGGACAGCGTCGGCCACACGACCGATCCTTCTGCGCTCGGTGCATTTTTTGCAGACCTGGAGCGTGCGGACGCGCTGCCGCGTACGATCCTGTATAATCTCAATCCGGCGGATAATCCCGTCCTGTCCACAATGGCGGTCAATTTCGCACCAAGGGCTCAGTTCGGCGCGGCATGGTGGTTCAACGACCATATCCGCGGCATTGAGGCGCAGCTGGACGAGCTGATGGAGACGGGCGCGCTGGCGTCGTCCGTTGGAATGCTGACGGACTCCCGCAGCTTTTCTTCGTTCGTGCGCCATGAGTATTACCGCCGGATCCTGTGCCGCAGGCTTGGCCGCCTGGTGGAGGAGGGGCTGTATCCGGACGATATGCAGACGCTCGGCGGGATCGTTGCAGATGTCAGCTTCCGGAATGCGGAGCGATTCTTCTCGGCTGCGGACAGGCCGGAAGGCGCCGGACCTGCAGGCTGATCCTGTATCACACAAACAAAAGCTTACATCATGATTTGCAGGCAAACAGTCGCAGCTCTCCCGTGCGGAAAGCTGCGACTGTTTGAATATGGAATATCCTATCCTTCGCAGGAAGCCAGATACGCCCGCGGCGTAATGCCCTTGAGCGCGCGGAAGCGGCGGGAAAAATAGCTGGGGTCGTTGAAGCCGCTGGCGAAGGCGGCCTCCGTGACGTTCATGCCCTCGCAGCACATGCGGTTGCAGGCGCTGTCGATCCGCTTGCGGATGATGTACGCCATGGGAGTCTCGGCCGTGTATTTGCGGAAGAAGCGGCAGAGATACTTCTCGCTCACACCCGCCACGCCCGCCAGATCCGCAAGCGTCACGGGCTCCGTGTAGTGCTCCTCGATCCAGCTCAGAAGCTCCATCATGCACCGCAGCTGCGGCAGATCGCGCCGATCCTCCACGGTGACGGAGACCGCGCCCTGCCGGTAGAGCGTGTGAAACAGCTCGAAGAACAAGGAAAACAGCGCCAGCTCAAAGAACGTCTCCTGCTCCCGCGCGGCGGCGAAGATCCGCTCCACGATCCCGGTGACCTCGGGGTCGCTGCTTGAAAAGTGCGTGCGCACATGGGCGCTCTGGTTGAGGATGGGCAGGATGTAGCGCGACATGCTCTCGATGCTGTGCCTGCGCAGCATCGAGACGTCGAATACCAGAACCTCGTAGACACACGCGTGCGGAACGCCCCGGTGGAGCGCGCCGCAGTCGATCAGCAGCGTGTCGCCGGGCAGCATGGGGTAGGGCTGATTGCGGACAAAGGCGTCGAAGCGCCCGCTTCTGACATGTACGATCTCAAATTCATTGTGCCAGTGCAGCGCCATCTCATAGCGCGGGTGCGTCTGATCCACAAAGTAGTACTGCATCGGAAACTCCGGCGTTCCGTGCGCGCGCTGCTCCCGCAGCTCGGAGTATGCCATGGGAAACCCTCCAAACAGGTGAAGATCGTCCGGGTATTTGCACATATTGTCCTAACCATTGTACCATACTCCGGCACTATAATGCAATTAGAAGGACAAAAACAACGAATCCATACAGGAGGAACTGAACTATGGCAAAGAATCGCTACATCGGAGAATACCCCGCCATCGGCATCCGCCCCATCGTGGATGGCCGCCGCGGCCCCATGATGCTCCGCGAGAGTCTGGAGGATCAGGTCATGGCCATGGCCGAGGCTGCAAAAAAGCTCTTTGAGGAGAATCTGACCTACTCCAACGGCGACCCCGTGCGCGTGGTGATCGCGGATTCTTCCATCGGCCGCGTGCCGGAATCCACCGCCTGTGCGGAGAAATTCAAAAAGGAGGGCGTCGCCATTACGCTTTCCGTCACGCCCTGCTGGTGCTACGGCGCGGAGACCATGGACATGGATCCCATGACCATCAAGGGCGTCTGGGGCTTCAACGGCACCGAGCGCCCGGGTGCGGTCTATCTGGCCTCCGTCCTCGCCACCCATGCGCAGAAGGGCCTTCCGGCCTTCGGAATCTACGGCCATGAGGTGCAGGACCGGGACGACGTGACCAAAATCCCCGAGGACGTGAAGGAAAAGCTCCTGCGCTTCGGCCGCGCGGCCGTGGCCGCCGCCACGATGCGCGGCAAGAGCTACCTGCAGATCGGCTCCATGTGCATGGGCATCGGCGGCTCCATCATCGACCAGCAGTTCATGGAGGAGTATCTCGGCCTGCGCGTCGAGTCCGTCGACGAGGTGGAGATCCTCCGCCGCATGGAGGAGGGCATCTACAATCAGGCTGAGGTGGACGCTGCGCTCGCGTGGACAAAGGCACACTGCAGGGAGGGCCGCGACGACAATCCCGACTGCGTGGACTTCATGGGCGAAAAGCGGAAGATCAAATTCACGCCCGAGGAGAAGGAACAGCAGTGGGAATTCACCATCAAGATGTACTGCATCATCAAGGATCTGATCCAGGGCAACCCGAACCTCCCCGCGCAGTTCAAGGAGGAGATGCTGGGCCACAACGCCATCGCCGCCGGCTTCCAGGGTCAGCGCCAGTGGACGGATCACTGGCCCAACTGCGACTATCCCGAGGCGATCCTCAACTCCACCTTCGATTTCACGGGGAAGAAGGAGCCCATGACCTTCGCCACGGAGAATGACGTGCTCAACGGCCTCGGCATGCTGTTCATGAGCCTGCTCACCAACCGCGCGCAGATCTTTGCGGACGTGCGCACCTTCTGGTCGCCGGAGGCGACAAAGCGCGTCACGGGCTATGATCTGGAGGGCAGGGCCAGGGAGAACGGCGGCATCATCCACCTGCTCAACTCCGGCGCGGCCTGCCTCGACGCCTGCGGCGAGTGCACGGACGAAAACGGCGGGCACGTCATGAAGAAGTGGTGGGACGTCACCGACGAGGACATCCGAAAGATGACCGACGCCACCGTCTGGTGCGAGGCCGGCTTCGACAACTTCCGCGGCGGCGGCTTCTCCAGCCACTTTGTCACCCGCGCGGAGATGCCCGCCACCATGATCCGGCTGAATCTGGTCAAGGGCCTCGGCCCCGTGCTGCAGATCGCCGAGGGCTGGACGGTGAAGCTCCCCGACGACGTCACGGACACGCTCATGGAGCGCACGAACCCCACGTGGCCGTGCACCTGGTTCACCCCGCGCTGCGACGGCAGGGAGGGCAGCCCCTTCAAGTCCGCCTATGACGTGATGAACAACTGGGGCGCGAACCACGGCGCGATCTCCTACGGCCATGTGGGCGCGGACCTCATCACGCTCTGCTCGATCCTGCGCATCCCCGTGTGCATGCACAACGTCCCGGAGGACAAGATCTTCCGTCCGGCCGCGTGGAACGCGTTCGGCATGGACAAGGAGGGCCAGGACTACCGCGCCTGCGCCGCCTACGGCCCCATGTACCGCAACATCCGATAACACGATCCGGTGGGGCGGGGGATACCCGCCCCATTTTTACAGGAGGGAATCCCTATGCTGAAAAACATTCCCGCGATCCTCTCGCCCGAGCTTTTGAAGACGCTCTGCGAAATGGGCCACGGCGACCGCATCTGCATCGGCGACGGCAATTTCCCCGGCGCCTCCATGGCAAAGCCCAACAGCTGCGTCTTTCTGCGGGCGGACGGCCACGGCGTGAACGAGCTTCTGGACGCGATCCTGCAGGTCATGCCGCTGGATGCTTATACCGACACGCCCGTGATGCTCATGGAGAAGATGGAACGCGACCGGGATCTGGAGATCCCGGTCTGGAAGGACTATGAAAGGACCGTCGCCCGATATGACAGCCGCGGCAAAGCGGCCATCGGCGCATACGGGCGCTTTGAGTTTTACGAGCAGGCCAGGCAGTGCTATTGCATCCTGCAGTCCGGCGAGACGGCGATCTACGCCAATGTGATCCTGCAGAAGGGCGTCGTGAAGGGATAGAACGGCGCATACCGAATGTGCAAATAAAGATTCTTTTTTATCATCATAGGTTCTTTTCATACGCGCCGGAATCTGCCATAATGGCAATAGAAACATTGCTTTTACAAAAAACCATAGAATTACGGAACGCAAGAAGCGAATGAAAGCGGAATACCTGAATCATTGGAAAGGCCGGAGCCGAACCGTGACAAACAGCGTTCCGCCCGGAATGAAAAACGAACTGCATCCCGAACCTTGCAAAGGAGGCAGGGCATGAACCAGCAGATCCTTGACGCGCTCAGCGTCATCACGCCGGAGGAGCGGGAGATCCTCAGCGGCAGCGAACAGATCGACCGCAGCCTCTATATGGAGCCGGAGGACGACCGGATCATGGGCAGCAAGCTGCTTGGGGCGGAGTCGCTTCTGACGATCCGGCCGCACACGCGCTTTGCCCACTTCCCGGAGCATACCCACGACTATGTAGAGATCGTCTATATGGCACAGGGCACCACAACACATGTTGTGGATGGGACCACGATCCATCTGCAGCAGGGGGAGCTCCTGCTCCTGGGGCAGCATTCCCGGCAGGAGATCTTTCCCGCCGGGAGGGACGATCTGGCTGTCAATTTCATCATCCGGCCGGAGTTCTTCCGCTCCACGCTTCCGTATCTCGGTGAGGAGGAGACACCGCTTCGGCACTTCATTGTGGACTGCCTCTGCGGAGGCGAGAGGAGCAGCTTTCTCTATTTCCGCGTGGCAGACGTCCTGCCCATCCAGCACCTGCTGGAAAATCTGCTTTGGGGGTACGCGACAAAGCAGCCCAGCCGTTGGGAGCTGGAGCAGATGACATTTGCGCTGCTGTTCACACTGCTGATCGGGCACACGGACCGGCTGTATTTCCAGTCGCCGGAGCAAAAGGCGGTCTTCCGGGTGCTGAACTATATCGAAGGGCACTACCAAAACGGCAGTCTGGCGGAGATCTCCGAGGCGCTTCACTATGTTCCGGCCACGCTCTCACGCGTCATCAAGCGCAGGACAGGGAAGTCCTTCACGGATTTACTGCAGGATAAGCGCCTGGCGCAGGCGGCGTGGCTGCTGCGCAACACACAGATGAGCGTGGACGAGATCTCCCGCGCGGTGGGATATGAGAACACCGGCTATTTCCATCAAATATTCCTTGCACGCTTCGGAACATCTCCGAAGAAGCACCGGGACGGAAAATAACGAATCTTTTTCGTCGCCTTACGAACTTCACGGATGATCCTGTGTTTTCCATAATAGAAGTACCAAAAGGAGGTTCATTCAAATGAAAATGGTAAAAGACAAACAGATTCTTGTTGGCGCAGATTTTGCAGGATATCCACTGAAAGAGGCCGTGGCGGCACATTTGAATTTGAGCGGGCGCTGATCTTCTGCGGTACTGGCATGGGCATCCATATTGCAGCAAGCAAATGTCCCCATGTACATGCAGGAGTTGTTGAAAGTGTACCTGCAGCCCTGCGGGCCATTACGGGGAACGGCGTGAATGTTTTGGCCATGGGCGCTTTTTATGTGGCGCCTCAAGCTGGCGATCGACGAGCTGGAAGCGATTGATTATAAGGAATACAAGTCCGGCGGCGCTTGACCTGAACCGGGCTGCTGGTATAAGATTTATGTGGGTCTGTTTGATATTTTGATATGAGGATTATAAATCGAAAAAGGAGCGTCACGATATGAACCGATATGAGCAGGCAAGGAAGCAGTATGAAAGATTCGGCGTGGATGTGGA
>CADCOJ010000016.1 GCA_902803075.1 Oscillospiraceae bacterium
CCTTCACCGTCACGCCCTTCTGGACGACGCCGGACGGCACGGATGTGGAGGGCACGGCGCTGCGCTTCTGCGTGAGCGATACCTTTGAGACCGCCCAGCAGCATGCGGCGGAGCTGCGGCAGAGAGCCGCGGACTATATGACCGCCATGTCCCAGATCGCCTGGACGCCGGAAACGGACATCGACCTGACGTCCGTGCGCAGCGGCTATGTGCTGACAGCGGGCACGCAGTATCACGGCCTTCCCTATGTCAATGAGATCGACGGCTCCCTGGAGCAGTTCTCCCACGCGGTGGAAAACGGCGTCTACAAAGGCCCCACGGCAGGGGATACCTGCATCGGCGTGGACTGCACCTCCTCCGTCCTGGCGGCATGGTCCAATGTCTGCACGTCCTTCAACTGCACCTGGACGCGCGCCATGCTGCCGACCTATGCGCCGGACAACGGTCTTGTGACCGTGGGCGCGTATGAGATCCCGGACGCGGCGCAGAACACGATGCTGGTCTTTGAGGCCAACACCGAGCAGGAGATGTACGCGGCCTATGCGCAGATGCAGACCGCCGACGCCCTGGTCACCTACACCACCAGCGGCCATGCCCGCATGGTCATTGCCGAGCCTGTGGTCCAGTACCGCAGCGACGGGACCATCAGCGGCCTGAGCTATGTACGCACCACGGAGATCGTCAGCCCCAGGACCAGCCACGGCGACTATGAGACCTGCTGGATCGTGGATCAGAAATACTATTTCTCCGACCTGGCGCGTGACTATTATATCCCGCTGACCTGCCCGGAATTTGTCACCGGCGAGGCTGAGACGCCTGCGCTGGCGGTCTCCGGGGAGAACACGCCGGAGTCGGTGGCGGCCTCCGGCCTGAGCGGAACGCTGACGTCCAACTACCGCATCCTCCAGGTGGAGGCCGCGGTCACGGACGCGTCCGGCGCGGAGGCGGCCCGGGCGGTGGATTTCCCGCTCAACACCGTGAAGCTGGGCGTCGGGAACTATCAGATGGTCTCGAAAACGTATGACCTGGCGCAGCTCAACGGCGCGCTGAACCTCGGCGCGCTTGGCGCCGGGCGCTATACGCTGACGCTTACGGCCAAAGCCGGCGGCGAGACCCACACGGTCCTGAGCGTGGAGTTCGCGCGGGAGCACGCCGATCTCAACGCGCTGCGCACGGCTGTGGTGGCGTATTACCGCGCCATGGCGTCCGTGGAATGGACGCCCGCCGCGGACATGACGCTCATCAAGAGCTATACGGCCGGAACCACCTATGTGGGCCTGCCGTATGTCAATGAGCTGGACTGCACGCTGGAGGAGTTTGAAGCCTGCCTGAAGCAGGAGGACGGGCGGAACGTCTATGACGGCCCGGCCACCAAGCTGACCGGCATCGGCGTGGACGGCACCTCGGCCATCGTTGCGGCGTGGGCGCTGACCTGCGCTTCCGTGGATTACACCTGGTCCTGGCCGATGCTGCCCAGCTACACCGGCGGCACCGCGGCCGTTGGCCCGTACAGCACGGTCAACCGCACCGACGTGCTCAGCGAGGCTGCCGACACGCAGGCGATGATCCTGGAAAACGACGAGAACGTGATCTATGAATCCTATGCTGCGGCGCTGCCCGGCGACGCGCTTCTGTACCGTTACCGCTCCGGCAGCTCCAACAAGGGCTCCACGGTCATGATCCTGGAGCTGCCGCATGTGGTGCGCCGGGCGGACGGCACCATCGACCCCGCCGCCAGCACCCTGTGCACCATGGCCATGGCCTCGGCGCTGACGGAAACGGAGGACGGGAAACAGACGCACTGGACGCAGTCCGTGCAGTCCTTCGAGTCCCTGCGCGAGAAGTTCTATGTCCCCGTCACCTGCCCGGAGCTCGTCAGCGGCGAAGCCGAGCCGCTCCGGCTGCAGACGGACCGGGAGAACACCGCCGCATCCGTGCTGGCCGACGGCCTGCAGGGCACGCTCAGCTCCAACTACCGGATCTTCCGCGTCCGCGCGGAGATCACGGACGGCAGCGGGCAGAAAACGGCTGAGGCCGAGCTCTATCCCGTCAACACCTACAAGGTGGCGGCCAACAACTACCAAATGATCTCCCGCAGCTTCGACCTGTCCCTGCTCAATGACGCGCTGGCGCTGCAGACGCTGGGCAGCGGCGTCCATACGCTGACGGTGACTGCCCTGGCCAACGGGCAGACCGAGACGATCCTCACGCTCAGCCTGGAGCGTCTGAACAGCCTGCGCGCGGCCATTGTGGACGAGATCCGCGCCATGGCCACGGTCGAATGGACGCCGGCGCAGGACTTCAGCCGCTACAAGGCCGGCACCACCTATTACGGCCTGCCCTGGGCCAACCCGGTGGACGCCTCCCTGATGCAGTTTGAGCGCGTGCTGGACGGCGGCGTCTATACCGGCGGCACCACCACCGACACCATGCTGGCCAGCGATCTGCCCGGCGCGGTCAGCACGGTCCTGGGGCGCTTCACCGGCAGCTACGGCGTCAACCACCACTCCACGTTCAAGTCCGCCCTGCAGGCGGGGACATGGGGCATCGTGCCCGTGGGCGACTATGACGTTTCCGTGAGCGCGAAAAATACCGAGCCGCAGGTCATGTATGAAGCGTACGCGCAGCTGCAGGCCGGCGATTTCCTCATCGGCAACAGCGCGCTGGACTTCGTCGTGACCGGTTCCCCGGTGGTCACGCGCCTGGCCGACGGCACCATCGACGGCACGGCAAGCTTCCTGCGCGTGACCTATCCGGACAATGCCAACATGCGCAGCTGGTTCGTGGACAAGGCCATGAGCTTTGAGGCGCTCCGCACGCAGAGCAACAAGGACGGCACCGTGGACCGGAGCCTGTGGCCGGCGACCTGTCAGGACCTGCTGCGCGCAGACAGCGGCGAGGCGCTGCCGGAGGCGGCGCTGGAGCTGGAGGCCGCCGTATCCGGCGGAGCGCTGGCCGGCACGCTCACGGCCAACTACCGCCTCTTCCGCGTCAGCGCCGTGCTGACGGACGGCAGCGGCCGGACCGCCGCGGAGGCGACTGCCGATCCGCTTGTGAAGGGCAACGATTCCTCCGGCGCGAACAGCTGCAGCCTGGCGATTTTGGGGCTGGATCTCAGCGCGCTGCCCGCGGGAAGCTACACGCTGACGGTCACGGCGCTGGCAGCCGACACCTGGGTGACGGCCCAGACGCAGCTGACGCTTGGCGCATAATAGAAACCGTGCGGGAAGCGGCACGCCGCTTCCCGCAGACAGAAAAACGCATCATACGGAAAAAACAGAACCGGAGGAGGCGCTTCGCAAGGAGGCGCCTCCTTCGTTCCCTTGTGAGCAGCGCAATAGGATCTGTTGTATCGTTTCCTGTAATTGATCATGCCGTATATGGATGGCATCATTCAATTGACAGATCATGTTTGACATAGATCGTCGTACAAACCGCTTGCCGGGATACCTTGAGAAAAGAAAAAGCCTTCCCCTTGAGGGGAAGGCGGCGCGGCGTCAGCCGTCCGGGTCTGCCTGTTCTTTGGAATAAAACTCCGCCATGTCGTCCAGCCGCAGGCAGGCCAGCCGGCCCTGGTACGGCAGCTGCCGCACCGGCGTATCCGGGAAGCCGCTGCCGCAGTCTATGCCGATCATGCGTCCGGAGCGCCAGATCCGGAGCGTCTGCCCCTTCTGGAAATACATGGTGGGCGTGTGGCCGAAGACCACGGTCATGGACCCGGGCAGCGCCTCATCCGGCCGCATGCGGTACCAGACCTGGAATTCCTGCTCGCTGGTGAAGCCGTCCCGATAGACGGAATAGAGCTCGCGGGGCGCGGCGTGGACCAGCCGGAAGCGCGTTCCGCCGGCCTCCAGCGAGATCTGCGCCGGCAGCTGCCGCAGGAAGCGGAACAGCTCCTGCCGCGCATCCGGCGTCATCCGCCGGACGCTGGCGTGGGTGACCTCGCCGCCGTTGCGGTACCAGCGCCGGATGGCGTCGCGGTACGCATACCGCGCAAGGATGCTGTGCGCGGCGTAAGGGCGGTCCAGCGCCTGGAGCATCATATATTCGTGGTTGCCGGGCAGCAGGCGGACGTTCGGCATGGCCCGGAGCTCCTGCAGGATCGCAATGCCGTCCGGATGACGGTCGATGACGTCCCCAAGCACATAGAGCGTGTCGTCCGCCCGCAGGCCGATCTGCTCCATGACGGAGTCGAACCGGCGCCGGCTGCCGTGGATATCCGACAGCACATAGATCATGGTGCGGGCTCCTCTCTGCGCGGCCGAGGCCGCAGGCGGGAAAAAGAAAAAGCCGCCGCAGACATGCTGTCTGCGGCGGCCTGGAGCGGGTGACGAGGCTCGAACTCGCTACCTCCACCTTGGCAAGGTGGCGCTCTACCAGATGAGCTACACCCGCATGCCAAGTGCGAGTATGATTATATCAAAAAACGGAAAAAAGTCAAGCGCTGAACGCGCGTTTTTTACGAATTTTCAGACAGCAGCTTCAGATCGCCGGAGACTGTTTCCGCGCCCACATGGCAGCTGCCCCTGTCCCCGCGCACAAAGGCGCTCTCGTCGCATTTGCCGCTGATGGAGACCCAATCGAGCGTATAGCTGCTGCCGGCGGGCAGCGTCAGCGTCATCTGGCCGGAGATCGTTTCCAGATCCACCGATTCCGGCAGCGCGCGGAAACGGACGGACACGTCGCCGGAGACGGTGTTGCATGCCAGCTTCTCCGACACGGAATCATAGACGATCCCGCCGGAGACGCTGCTCAGGACCATCACGGGCACAGACAGCTCTTCCGCATGCAGCTCCGCGGAGACGACGCTGGCCTGGATGGAGTCGATGCCGTCCGGCACAAGGACGGTCAGATGCTTGTCGGGCAGGGAGATGTTCTGGAACAGGGACGCCTTGCAGGCGTCGATGGTCAGCACGCCGCTGTCGGAGACGCTGTAGCGCAGCTGACAGGAGGCTTTGCCGTCGTAGTCCTCATAGAATTCCACCCCGTCCGCGCCGGGCAGGAGCGTGACGCTTCCGCCCACCCAGTTGATCTCGATCTGGCGGATGTCGGCGCGGAGCGTGTCGTCCGACTGGGCGCTGTAGCGCGAGCTGCCGAAGCCGCCGCTCTGCCCGGCGTCCTTTGGACCGGAGAAGAGCAGGCCGACCACCCGGCTGACCAGCAGGAAGACGCCGATGGCGGCGAGCACGGCGATCACGATGGCGATGACGCCCCACTCGGAGAGGTTCTTATCCTGCTTCTTCGCAGGCTGGGACGGGGCGGGCGCGGGACGCGGCGCAGCCGGGGCGGCGGGTGACGACGCGCCGGGGCGCACGATGGCGGCCGAGCGCTCCAGCGCTTCGGCGGCTGCTGCGTCATAGGCGGCCTGCTCCTCCCCGCCCTCCAGCACGAAAATATCGTAACGCGAGAGCGCCGAGGCAAGGATCTGCTCCTTGAGCTCGGCATTCTGCTCCGTGGCCTCCGCGCCGCGGAAGAGCTCATTGATGTATGCGATCAGCTTCTGTCTCATATCAGGCCCTCCTTCCGGCCCGGGGCCGGGTGATCTCCGTGATGGTCCCATGATACCACATCCGCCCCGGGCGGGTCAATCCGCCGGCGTCCGGACGCCCTCCGGGACGCGGTCAAAATGGACGTTGAGGTGCGGGTAGGTCATGCTGACGCCCGCATCGTCGAAGCATGTCTTGATGTTTTCCAGAACGAAGAAATAGACGGTCCAGTAATCCTCGGGCCTGACCCAGAAGCGCAGGGAGTATTCGATGGCATTGTCGCCGTAGCCGGTGACGAAGGCCTGCACGGGCTCGCCGGGGAGGATCTTTTCATGCTGCGCGGCCTGCAGCAGCGCCTGCCGGACCGTGGGGATGGCGTCGTCATAGGAGGCGGAGACGCTGATGTCCACGCGGCGCCTGGCGGCCGCAGTGCGGTTGGTGATGGAGCCGGAGGTGATCTGGCTGTTGGGGATATGGATGATCTGGTTGTCGAAGGTGGCGATGTTGGTATAGATGGCGCCGATGGAGAGCACGGTGCCCTCCTGGCCGCCGGTCACGATGTAGTCCCCGGCGCGGAAGGGCTTGGCCGAGAGGATCATCACGGCGCTTGCGATGTTCGACAGCACATTCTGGATCGAGAGCGAGACGGCCAGGCCTGCGATGCTCAGGATCGCCAGCAGGGAGCTGGTGTTGATGCCGAGGGAGCCCGCCACCAGCATGATGGTCACGAACAGCAGGACGATCTTGATGACCGAGCGCAGGAAGCCGAAGAGCGTCCGGTCGATCCAGCCGCGCTCGGAGAGCTTGTCGGCCGCGCGCAGGATCAGGCGGATCAGCACGATACAGACGACCAGCAGCAGCGCGGAGGCTGCAAGCTGGCGGAGGGAGACGGACCGGAGCGTGGAGGCGATGACGCCCACGTCGGGCGCGGCGGCAGCCGTGAGAAAAACGGAGGTCAGTCGCATGGAGAAAAGGCTCCTTTCGGATATGTGGATGGAGGCGGAAAAATCGGGCGGCTGTGTGCCGCCCGATGCTGTCCGGGTCAGGATCCGGCGGGCGGATCATCCGGCTGCACGGGCGCAGCCGGCGCATGCTCTGCGGGATCGGCCGCTTCGGCGGGGGCGCCGTCTGCGCCGCCGTCGGGCGTGCTGTCCGGGAGCTGCTTGGTCTCGGCGTTGACGTAGCTCATCAGCTCGTCGCCGGTGATGGTCTCCTTCTGCAGGAGATAGAGCGCGATCTCATCGAGCAGGGAGCGGTGCTCCTGCAGGATGCGCTTGGCGTCGGCAAAGCAGGAGGCCAGCAGCTTCTGGATCTCTTCGTCCGCGCTGGAGGCCGTGGAATCGGCGCAGTTCATCATGGTGCTGCCGTCGAGATACGGGTTCGAGACCGTGGAGAGCGCCATAAGGCCGAATTTGTCGCTCATGCCGTACTGCGTGACCATCTTGCGGGCAAGCTCCGTGGCGCGGTCGATGTCGTTGGAGGCGCCGGTGGTCGCAATGCCGAAGACGATCTGCTCCGCGGCCCGGCCGCCCAGCAGCGTCTGCAGCTCGACGACGAGCTCTTCCCTGCTGGAAAGGAATTTCTCCTCCTCAGGCATCTGCATGGTGTAGCCCAGAGCGCCGGAGGTGTGCGGGACGATGGTGATCTTGGAGACGGGCTGCGTGTGCTTCTGCAGCGCAGCCACCAGCGCGTGGCCCACCTCATGGTATGCGACGATGCGCTTTTCCGTGTCGGTCAGGACGGTGCCCTTCTTTTCGGTGCCGGCGATGACGACCTCGAAGGAGGCAAGCAGATCCTGCTGGTTGACGGCCTTGCGGCCCTGGCGCACCGCGCGCAGCGCAGCCTCGTTCACAAGGTTCGCCAGATCCGCGCCCACGGCGCCGGCGGTGGCCTGCGCGATCTTGTGCAGATCCACGTCCTCGGCAAGCTTGATGTTGCGCGTATGCACGCGCAGCGTCTGGTAGCGCCCGGCCAGGTTCGGCCGGTCCACGATGATGCGGCGGTCGAAACGGCCGGCGCGCAGCAGCGCCTTGTCCAGGATCTCCGGGCGGTTCGTGGCCGCAAGGATCACCACGCCCTTGGATGAATCGAAGCCGTCGATCTCGGCGAGCAGCTGGTTGAGCGTCTGCTCGCGCTCGTCGTTGCCGCCGAATTTGCTGTCGCGGGTGCGGCCGATGGCGTCGATCTCGTCGATGAAGATGATGGCCGGGGCGACCTTGGCGGCCTGCTGGAACAGGTCGCGGACGCGGCTGGCGCCCACGCCGACGAACATCTCCACGAAGTCCGAGCCGGAGATGGAGAAGAACGGGACGTTGGCCTCGCCGGCGACGGCCTTGGCCAGCAGCGTCTTGCCGGTGCCGGGAGAGCCGACAAGCAGCGCGCCCTTGGGCAGCTTCGCGCCGATGGCGGTGTATTTCTGCGGGTTGTGCAGGAAGTCGATGATCTCGACAAGGGATTCCTTGGCCTCATCCTGGCCGGCGACGTCCGCAAAGGTGACGCCGGTCTGCTTTTCCATATAGACCTTGGCCTTGCTTTCCCCGATGCCGCCGAGTCCGCCGCCCATGCGCTTGGTCATGCTGCGCATCAGCAGGCTGAACAGGCCGTACATGACGAGAACCGGCACGATCCAGGAGAAAATAAAGGTGACGATGGGGCTCGTCTGCTCGACCACGGCACGGCTGTAGGTGACGCTGTGGGCGTCGAGCGTTTTCATCAGCTCCGCAGGATCGAGATTTTCAAACCAGCCGGTGTAGAAGTAGCGGCGCTGGCTCTCGGGCTTTTCGCTTTCGCTCCGGGGGAGGATCACGAGCCGGTCGGACTGGAACTCCACAGAGCTGACCTCGCCGTTGTCCAGCTTTTCCAGGAACTCGGTGTAGGTGATCTTCTGCAGGTAGGCGTTGGAAAGGCTGGTGTAGACGGTGTTGATGAGAAGCGTGGCAATGAGCGCCGCGACGATCAGCACCAGGATCCGCTTGACCTTCCGGCTGTCGTCCTCCTGGTTGGAGGAGGGGTTCTTGTTGTTTTGATTGTTCGGGTCGTTATTCATAAACGCACCTTCCTTCTGCGTGGAACACATACTGTCAGGAAATCTCCTGATTTGTCTAACATCTTAACACAACAACCTGCGCTTTACAAGAAAGAACCGGCGGCGGCCGGTAAATTTTCTGTGAATTCCAAAATAAGATTGAGCTTTTGACAAAGAGCTGATATAATACAATATGAGTTATTATAGGCAGATTGTGGCTGCCTGGAAAGAGAAGTCCGGATGATGGATCAGAACAGACAACATGCACGCGGCCCCTTCCGCCCGCGGCCGGAGCGCCAGACGCCCGACCGGGAGCCGGCGGAGGATCTGCTGGAGGGCCGCAACGCCGTCACGGAGGCCATTGCCTCCGGACGCCCGATCGACAAGGTCTTTCTCGCCTCCGGCGAGCACGACCGCGCCCTGGCGCGCATTGCGGCGCTGGCCCGGGAGGCAGGCGCCGCCGTTGTGGAGACAGACCGCAGGAAGCTCGACCAGATGTCGCAGACCGGCGCGCACCAGGGCGTCATCGCCGCGGTTGCCGCGCACGCGTACTCCACCGTGGACGAGATGCTCCTGCGCGCGCGGGAGCGCGGCGAAGCGCCGCTGCTCGTCCTGTGCGACGAGCTCTCCGACCCGCACAATCTCGGCGCGATCATCCGCACGGCGGAATGCGCCGGCGCCCACGGCGTCATCATCCCCCGCCGCAGGAGCGTCGGGCTGACGGCCGTCGTCGGCAAGGCGTCGGCGGGCGCGCTGGAATACCTTCCGGTGGCGCGCGTGGCGAACCTGGTGCAGACCATCCGCGACCTGCAGCGGCAGGGCGTGTGGGTCTGCGGCACGGCCGCGGAGGGCGACACGCCGCTCTGCCGGGCCGATCTGAAGGGCCCGACGGCCATCGTCATCGGCAGCGAGGGCAGCGGCATGAGCCGCCTGGTGGCCGAGGCATGCGACTTCAAGGTCAGTATTCCCATGAAGGGGAACATTTCATCCCTCAACGCATCGAACGCGGCGGCAGTTCTTCTGTACGAGGCGGTCCGGCAGAGAGGATAATCAGACGCACGACGGGAGCACACTATGGAACAAACGCCCATCAGGCCTGATGCGGAACAACTGAATACTGTGCTGCCCGATCCGCAGACGCCCCGGCCGCAGGAGCAGGAGGAAGCGCTTTCGCTCGACGCGATCCTGGAGGAATTCGGCGGCTGGACAAAGCGCAGGCTTGAAAGCAGGGCTGCTCCCGCATCCGCGCCGGAGCAGGATGCGCCGGAGCCGGATATGCAGCCCGCGCCGGAGCAGCCGGACGAGCCCGCACCGGAGCAGGAGCAGGAGCCGGAGGCTCCGCAGGCCCCGGAGGAGGCGTCCGCGCCGCCCGTCCAGGTCCCGCAGGGCGACACCATCCGCTTTGCGCCCGTCCGCACCGACGAGGAGCAGGAGCCGGAGGAGCATGGCGTGTGGGTCTATAAGGGCGAGCCCGTGCCGGACAGCGGCACGGAGAAGCCCACGCCCGAGCAGCGCCGGGAGCAGAAGCATGCCGAGCAGCGCAGGCGTCAGCTTGAACGCTTCCGCAAGCGCGAGGCACGGCGCAAGCGCCGCGGCCAGGAGCAGCCGGAGCATACCTTTGCCTCAGCGGAGGAAGCCGCCCGGTTTTATGCAGGGCCCAGCTCCGCCCGCCTGCGGCTCATGGGCGCCGTACCGGCGGCGCTTGCTTCGGCGGTGCTGCTGGCGCTGAGCACGCCGGGACTGATCGGCGGCGCATCGCCGGATACGAAGCTCTATGCGCTGCTGATGGCGGCGCTGCTGGTTTTGCAGATGGTGCTGTGCGCGGACGTCTGCCGCGACGGCATCACGCATGCGCTGCGCCTGCGCTTCGACCATATCAGCATGCTCGTGCTGGCGTGCATCTGCGCCGCGGCCGACGCGCTGAGCGCGCTGGGGACGGGCCGCGCCCCCCTGTGCACCGCGCCCACGGTCCTGCTGGCCATGGCCCTGTGGGCCAGGAGCCAGCTCTTTGAAGCCAGACGCAAGTCGCTGCGCGCCGCATGCAGCATGCAGCAGCCCGTTGCCGCCGTCCGCGAGGAAAAGGCGTGGCACGGCTACGACTGCATCTTCCGTGCGCCCGGCGACGCGGAGGAGTTTGCGCGGCAGCTGGAGCTGCCGGACGCCGGGCAGAGGGTCATGCGCGTCTATGCACCCGTGATGACGGGGCTGACCTTCGCCGCGGCTGCGCTCAGCTCCCTCCGGATGCGGGGCAGCTTCCTGCATATCTGGACGGCGCTGCTGCTGGTGGGCTATCCGGCGGGGCTCCTGCTGGGCTATGCGCGGCCGTTCGCGGTGCTGGCCAAGCGGCTGTACCGCCTGGGCGCCGCCGTGGCCGGGTGGCAGGGCGCGCGCACGCTGTCGGGCGAGGCCGGACTGATCATTGAGGACGCGGATCTTTTCCCGCCGCAGAACGTGACCCAGGGCGGCATGAAGATCTATGTCGAGCGCACGGTCCCGCAGATCATCGGCTATGCCGACGCAGTTGTGCAGACGGCGGGCAGCGGGCTTGCGCCGCTGTTCGAGGAAATGATGCACGACCAGAACGGCCGCCGGTGCAGCGTGGACGCCTTCCGCCGCTATGAGGGCGGGGGACTGGGCGCCGAGATCGGCGGCGACGTGGTGCTGATGGGCTCGCTGGCGTTCATGAAGCTGATGAAGGTGCGCGTGCCCGAGGGGACGCGCCTGCGCCAGGCGGTCTATCTGTCCATCAACGGCGAGCTGGCGGCGGTGTTCGCGCTCAACTATGCCGCGGCGGAGAAGATCAAGGCCAGCCTCATCGCAGTGCTGCGCTCGGGCTCGCTGGTCCCGGTGCTGGCTACGCGCGATTTCATGATCACCCCGCAGTTTTTGAAGCTGCGCTATCAGGTGCCGCCGGAATATATCGAGTTCCCCACCGTGGAGGAGCGCGCCCGCCTCTCCACGCCGGACCGCCCGCATGAGGGCCGGCAGGGGGCGCTGATGGCGCGCACGTCGTTCGTGAGCTTTGCCGAGGCGGTGGTGAACGCAAGACGGCTCCGCCGGACCTGCCGCCGCATCATGGCCACGGCCATTGCCGGCGGGCTGATCGGCGCGGTGAGCGTGGCGTTTCTGGCGCTGCTGGGCGCGGATCAGTCCATCACCGGATGGAACGTGCTGCTGTATACGGCGCTGTGGATGCTGCCGTCCGTGCTCATCATGATCTTCGGCATGTGGTTCTGAACAGTGTGGGGGAAAACCCGCATGTTTTGCCCGGAATTGAGAAGATTCTCGTTGCATTCCGCACGGGATTCGTATATAATGAAATTTAAGAGTCGGCACAATTGAGATCTGCCGAGAGGCGGGGCGCCGCGTTTCGCTCCGTCTGGAGAAAGGAGTTTTTATCGATATGGGCTATACTGCCAACGACATTCGCAACATCTGTCTGCTCGGCCACGGCGGAGACGGCAAATCCGCTCTGTGCGAGAGCATGCTCTTCACCACCAAGGCGATCACCCGCCTGGGCAAGCGCGCGGACGGCACCACCGTTTCCGACTTTGACGATGAGGAGAAAAAGAGACAGTATTCGATCTCTTCCTCGGTGATCCCGGTGGAATATAGCAAGTGCAAGATCAACGTCATCGACAACCCGGGCTACTTCGACTTTGCCGGCCAGATCGTGCAGTCCCTGCGCGTTGCGGACGCGGGCGTCATCTGCCTGACCGCCAAGAGTGGCATCGGCGTCGGCACCGAGAAGGGCTGGAAATACCTGGCCAAGGCCAACCTGCCCGCCATGTTCTATGTTTCCAAGCTCGATGAGGAGCACGCGAATTACTTTGGCGTCCTCGACGCGCTGCGCAGCCAGTTCGGCGCCTCCGTCATCCCCTTCACGTTCCCGATTCTCAAGGGCGACCAGGCCGTGGGCCTTGTGGACCTGATCGAGAAGAAGGCGTATGACGCCGCCGGCAAGGAGATCGCCCTGCCCGCGGAGGAAAACGACCGCATCGAGGAATATATGGCCATGCTCAACGAGCAGGTCGCTGAGACCGACGAGGCGCTCATGGAGAAGTTCTTCATGGAGGAGCCCTTCACCGCCGAAGAGCTCTCCGCCGGCATCAAGGCCGGCCTGCGCGACCGGGTGGTCACGCCGGTGTTCTGCGGCTGCGCCTATACGGGTCTCGGCACCACGAACCTGCTGGCCAACCTTGTGAAGTATGCGCCGAACCCGCTGGAGGGCGTTCCGATGGTCCAGATCACCGACGACGGCGAGAAGGAATTCCGGCTCGACCCGCAGGGCAGCCCCGCCGCCTTTGTGTTCAACACCATGGCCGACCAGTACGGCAAGAACTCCTACTTCAAGGTCATCTCCGGCGACATGGAGGATACGCTCACCGTCATCAACGTCCGCACCGGCGACAGCGAAAAGCTCGGCAACATGTTCTTCCCCCGCGGCAAGGACAACACCAAGACCTCCAAGGTCTGCTGCGGCGACATCGGCGTGTTCACGAAGCTCGCCTCCGTCCGCACCGGCGATACCCTCGTGATGCCCGGCAAGAGCCTGCAGATCAAGGGCATGGAATATGAAGAGCCCATGTACAAGATGGCGATCTACGCCAAGGTCAAGGGCACCGAAGACAAGATCGCGTCCGGCCTTGTCAAGCTGAACGAGGAAGACGCCTCCTTCACCTACGGCAACGATCCCGAGACCAAGGAGCTCATCATCTCCGGCGTCGGCGATATGCAGCTGTCCGTGCTCATGTCCAAGCTCCAGAGCAAGTATAAGGTCGAGGCTGTGCTCAAGCCCGCCAAGATCGCTTACCGCGAAACCATCAAGAAGAAGGTCGAGATCCACGGCCGCCACAAGAAGCAGTCCGGCGGCCACGGCCAGTTCGGCGACGTCTATATCCGCTTCGAGCCGCAGAGCGAGTCCGAAGAAATGATCTTTGCCGACGAGACCGTTGGCGGCTGCGTGCCGAAGAACTTCATCCCGTCCGTGGAAAAGGGCCTGCGCAACTGCGTCGGCAAGGGCGTGCTCGCCGGTTACCCGGTGGTGTTCCTGAAGTCCACGCTGTACTTCGGCTCCTATCACCCCGTCGATTCCTCCGATATGGCGTTCCAGACCGCTGCCGGCATCGCCTACAAGGAAGGCCTGCCCACCGCCGGCCCGACGCTCCTTGAGCCCATCGGCGAGCTGAAGGTCCTGATCCCCGACGCCAACATGGGCGACATCATCGGCGATCTCAACACGCGCCGCGGCAGAGTCATGGGCATGAACCCCGACCCCGAGAACCCCGGCTACCAGATCGTTGAGGCGGAAGTCCCCATCGGTGAGATGTCCTCCTATGCCATCGACCTGCGCGCCATGAGCCAGGGCCGCGGCAGCTATACGCTGAAGTTCGTCCGCTATGAGGAAGTCCCGCAGATGAACCAGGCCAAGATCATTGAGGATGCGAAGAAGGAAGAGGAAGAGGCCTGACCGCCTTGTCCCCGCACCGGATCACAGACAGAACACGATAAATAAACAGCACCCCCTGCCGGTGTTCCGGCAGGGGGTGCTGTCGCGTCCGGCGCTCATGCCCCGGCAAGCTGCCCGTCCGTCAGGCGCAGCACGCAGTCGGCGCGGGCGGCCACATCCGGATCGTGCGTCACGACCACGACGCAGCGCCCCTCCTCATGCGCCGAGCGCTGC
>CADCOJ010000017.1 GCA_902803075.1 Oscillospiraceae bacterium
CCGGAGCTGGTTGCGACCACGTGCTTGTGGCCGAGACGTTCTGCCATTTCCTTTTCAAAGGTGGCGACTTTTGCCTGGAAGCCGTCCACGCCGGGGGTGCCGTAGCGGAACAGGTATCCGCTGTCGATCACGTCCATCAATTCTTTCTTTTCCTCTGCGCCGAGGACATAAGAGCCGGGTCCGCCTGCCATAGTTCATACCTCCTGAGTATTTCTTATCCTGAAATGAATATAAACCGGTTTAGCTCAAAATGCAAGAGGGGAAATGAGCCGGATTTCACTTTTTTTACGGAAGCACACGCTCCGTCAGCATGCCGCGGTAGGCGTCCAGCGCCCGGACGAAGCCCTCGGCATATTTGCATCCGGCCTGCATCCCGCGGAACTCGGATGTGATGCGGATGGTGTCGAAGAAGCGGTCGGTGTTGCCGTCCAGCGTGGCATAGTTGTCGGCCATCCACTGCTTCTGGCTCTCCATGCAGCTGAGCATCTTCATCTTCGTCTCATAGAAATCGGTGATGTCCACATAGTCCGTGGGGACGAAGCCCATGGAGTTTGCCGTCTCGAAGTACCAGATGGAAGGAATGACCGGCCAGGGCTCCTCCGCGGTCTTGAGATGCGCGATGGGGATCATGACGGCGATGTCGTTGACGATCTTGCTGGTGAGCATGTGGTCGGGGTTATAGTCGTGCGGGGAATGCGTGAGGATGACGTCCGCCTTGCAGTGACGCACAAGGTTGATGAACGCGAGCCGTGTTTCCTTCGTCTCATAGAACATCTCGTCGTCGTAGTCGAGGCAGATATATTCCGCGCCGATGATCGCGGCGGAATTGGCGGCCTCCTGCTTGCGGATGCGGGCGATCTCCTCCATGGTGTGGTGCGCAGAGCCGATGTTGCCGTTCGTTGCCGTGGCGATGAAGACCTTGTGGCCCTGTGAAGCGTATTTGGCGAGCGTGCCGGCGCACATGGTCTCAACGTCGTCGGGATGCGCGCCAATTGCAAGAATGTTCATACAGGTGCTTCCTTTCTCAGATCTTTTCGTGCCGGTGCTCCATGTACTTGTCGCTGACGATGATGATCAGCAGGATCATGCCCTTGACGAGCTCCTGGATCGTCGCGGGAATGGAGAACATGGTCATACCGTTGTAGATGATATTCATCAGAAGCGCGCCGAAGAGCGTGCAGATGGCGCCGCCCTTGCCGCCGGACATCGCCGTGCCGCCCACGATGACCATCGGGATGACGTTCAGCGGGCCGTCCAGGGCCAGGTTGCCGGAGGCGGAGAACATGCGCGTCATCATGAACACGCCGGCCAGCGCCGCGCAGAAGCCGTTGACGATGAAGCCGCTCCAGATATAGCCGCGCACATGGATGCCCAGGTTGTCCGCAACGTTGATGTTGCCGCCCACCAGGAACATGTTCCGGCCGTACTGCGTGCGCCGCAGGATGAACTCTGCGATCAGCGCGAAAACGATGAACAGCAGGAAGGTGATCGGCACGATGCCGCCCAGACGGAGCCGGCTGATGGCCTTGAGCGTCGGATCAGCCAGCGCAACGGGCGTGGAGTTGGTGATGGTGAGGGCGATGCCCTTGTAGACCAGCTGCATGGTCATACTGACGATGAACGGCGAGAGCCGGTACGAGGCGATGAAGAAGCCCGTGAACGCGCCGCACAGGCAGCCGAGCAGCAGCGCTGTCAAAAACGCTGGGATGAACGGCACGCCGGATTTGAGCATCATCATGAACACGCACGAGGTCAGCGCCATGACCGAGCCAAAGGAGATATCGAGCTGACCGGTCAGCATGACGAAGGTGAAGCCGATGGCCGCGATGCCGTAGCCGGGGATGCTGTCAAGCAGTGCGAAGGCGTTGTTTTTGGTCAGGAACGCGCTGCGCGTCAGGCCGAGATCCCTGGTGAAGCTCAGAAAAACGATGAGCAGCACAATGAGCATGGGGATCCGGTAGTCCTTGAAAATCCGTTTTCCGATCGTCATGTCGCTCACCTCTTTTTCAGATTGTCCAGGCAGATCGCAAGCAGCAGCACGCCGCCCTTGACGATGTACTGCACCACGGAGGCGACGCCCATCAGGTTCAGGATGTTGGTGATAAGACCGTAGATGATCGCGCCGATGAGCACCTGCACCATGCCGCCCTTGCCGCCGACGAGGGAGTTGCCGCCGATGATGGAGGCGATGGCCGCGTCAAAGTCGCCGCCGGCGCCCGAGTTCGGGGAGGCGCCCGTTGTGCGCGAGGCCATGATGACCGCAGCAAACGCGCTCATCAGACCGGCAATGGCGAAGGCCATGACCTTCAGCGCGCCCACGTTGACGCCGGAGAGATAGGCGGAATTTTTGTTCGCGCCTGTGAGCAGGACGTTGCGGCCGAGCTTTGTTTTCTTGATGATGATCTGGAAGAGGATCATGATGGCGATCCAGATCAGCGAGCAGATCGGGATGGTCAGGACGCTGCCCTGGCCGATCTTTTCAAACACGCCCGCGCCGACGCCGCTGCGGAATTTGTAATAGAGCTCGCTGCCGTTGCAGTAATGCTTGGCGAGCGACGCCGCCACCATGCCGGTGGCAAGTGTGATGAGGAACGCCTCGCCGCTGCCGCCGCGCGTCAGCTTCATGAGCAGTCCGTTGACCAGACCCATGGCAAGGCCTGCCGCAACGCAGACCAGCAGCGCCAGCGGGAAATTCTGCGTGGTGTTGCCCACGCCGATCAGCAGCACCGCGCACAGCGACATGATCGAGCCGATGGACAGATCGAAGCCGCCGACCAGCAGCGTCATCGTGAAGCCCACGGCCATGATGCCGTTGACGGTGATGCGGCGGAACAGGTTCATCAGGTTGTCCCAGCGGAAGAAATTCTCGGATGCGAGGCAGCCCACCAGGACCATGACGATCAGG
>CADCOJ010000018.1 GCA_902803075.1 Oscillospiraceae bacterium
GCCCAGAAAGCGCCACAGATCCAAGGTGCACGGCTTCAGAAAGAGAATGGCTACTGCCAACGGCCGCAAGGTTCTCGCCCGCCGCCGTGCCAAGGGCAGAGCGAAGCTCTCCGCCTGATGCGCGCAGCTACACCGCACATACAGCCACATCGGGGTGAATGGAAGAAGTTCTGTTCGCCCCATCTGTTTATCAGCCATCCGGCAAGAGGGCAGGACGCATGCAGTTTTCCTCGTCTCTGAAGCTCAACCATATCTTCCGCCGGCTCTATGGGCGCGGCGCCAGCGCGGCCAACCGGTATCTGGTGCTCTACTGCCTGAAAAACGGCACCGGGAGCAACCGCGTGGGACTGACCGTCAGCGCGAAGCTGGCCGGCGCCGTGGGGCGCAACCGGCTCAGGCGGCAGCTGCGGGAGATCTACCGGCTGCACGAAGCGTCGTTCGCGCGCGGATATGACCTGGTGGTCGTCGCGCGGTCGGCGGCCGTCGGCGCGCCCTATGCGGCGCTGGAGCGGGCATATCTGTCCCTGGCGGACAAGCTCCGCCTGCGGGGAGGGGAACGCGCATGAAACGGCTTTTTCTGGCGCTGATCCGCTTTTACCAGCGGTTCATCTCGCCCGGCCTTCCCGCCCGCTGCCGCTTTTCGCCCACATGCTCGCAGTATGCCTTCGAGGCGATCAGCAAATACGGCGCGCTGCGCGGCGGATGGATGGCGTTCAAACGGCTCATGCGGTGCAACCCCTTTTACAGGGGCGACTATTTTGACCCCGTCCCCTGAGACGCGAGGCCAGCGTCATCATCCACATTTTGGAGGAATACCATGAAAAAGATCGTCATCTGCGTCCTTGCGCTGCTGCTTGTCGTGCTGTGCGCGGGCTGCGCGGCAGCCTCCACGAGCCAGCAGGATGCAGAGTATGCCACGATGGAGCCTGCCGCCGCGGCGGAAAAGGCTGCCGCGTCGACCGAGGATCGCACCAGTATCTCCGACATCATCCGCGTCCCGTTCGGCTATCTGCTCGACTGGCTTTACCAGTTTTCCAGAAACTACGGCCTGGCGCTGATCCTGTTCTCCGCGATCGTCAAGATCGTGCTGCTGCCGCTTTCCATCAAGAGCAAGAAGAGCATGCTCAAGATGTCGCGCATCTCGCCGCAGGTCAAGGCGCTGGAGGCCAAGTACGGCGACGACAAGCAGAAATACCAGGCTGCCGTCATGCAGCTGTATAAGGACGAGGGCGTGTCCACCACGGGCGGATGCCTGTGGTCGTTCATCCCGCTGCTGATCCTGCTGCCGCTGTACTATGTCATCCGCGAGCCCATCACCTACATGATGCACAACAGCCGCTCCGTGTCGGCCGCCATCGTTGCCTTCATCCGCGCCAGCGGCGTGGATCTGGGTCGGAACTCGTTCTATGCCCAGCTGGCCGCCGCAGGCCATATCGGGGAGTTTGCCGATCAGCTGCGCGCCGTGGCGGTGACCGCGTCGGCCAAGCTGCAGGAGATGAACTTCAACTTCCTGGGCGTGGATCTGGCCGCCGTCCCCAGCTACCGGTTCTGGGAGTGCGAGGGCTGGAGCGAGATCGGCCTGTTCCTGGTGCCGCTGGTTTCGGCGGCGTCGCAGGCGGTGTCGATGCTCATCAGCCAGAAGATGAACAGCCAGGTCGCCACCAACGCCGACGGCGAGCGCGACGCGGAGGCCGCCAAGACCGCCAATCAGACCAACATGAGCATGATGCTCATGATGCCGCTGATGTCGCTGTGGATCGGCTTCTCCATGCCGGCCGCCCTGTCCATCTACTGGATCGCCCAGGCCGTGTTCACCACGCTGCAGGAGGCGTTCCTCAACAAGCATTTCAGCAGGATCTATGAAGAGGAGGACGCCGCCCGCCAGGCCAGCGCCGCCGCCCGCCGCGCCGAAGAGGCCGAGAAGGAGCGCCTGCGCCAGCTCCGCCGGGAGCAGAATCCCGACGCGCTCAACGACAACGTCAGCAAAAAGAAGCTCAGACAGCAGGAGAAGGAAGCGGCGGAAAAGGCTGCGCGCGACTATGCGCTCAAGAAGAACCCCGCCTCCGAGGAACCGGAGGATCGTCCGCTCTCCGGCGATCCCGAACGCCCGTTCAGCCGCGGACGCGCATACGACCCGACCCGCTACGCGAGAAAGGGCTCCCGCGCAGACGGCGGGGAGCCGAGTGAGGAGTAAGCTATGGAAAAATTCATTACCGCAACCGGCAAGACGATCGACCTTGCGATCGCCGCCGCGCTTGAGGAGCTGCATATGGACCGCGACAGCGTGTCCGTGGAGGTTCTGGACAATCCGAAGTCCGGCTTCCTTGGCATCGGCGCGCAGCCCGCGCGCGTCAAGGTGACCTACGAGGCGCCCGACGAGCCGCCGAAGCCCGCGCTCTCCAGCGCATCGAGAAACAAGCCGAAGAAGCAGGAGCAGCCCGCCCCCGAGACC
>CADCOJ010000019.1 GCA_902803075.1 Oscillospiraceae bacterium
CGCACCTGCCAGCATGAGCATCTGCACAGCCATGCGCATACAAAGGAGGTCGTGAACCGGATCTCCCGTGCGCTGGGCCACCTGGAATCAGTCAGAAAAATGGTCGAGGACGGGCGCGACTGCTCAGAGGTCCTGGTCCAGCTCGCAGCGGTTCGTGCGGCGCTCGGCTCGGTCAGCCGGATCATTCTGAAGGATCACATTGAGCACTGCATCGTCCACGCTGTTGAGGAGAACGACCAGTCGGCCATCTCCGAGCTGGAAAACGCCATCGACAAGCTTCTGAAATAAACACTTCACCGCCGTGCCCGGAAGACCGTGCACGGCGGTGATGCTTTTTTCGGTTGGTCACTGCCTTCCGGCCAGGCAGAGCGGAAGCTCCAGCCGGTGTGCCTCCAGAAGCGTCCGGTTGCGGAGGAGTTCCTCCGCCGGGCCGTCCGCGGCGACCGTGCCGTCCGAGAGCAGGATCACGCGGCTGCATGTGTCGAGGATCATATCCAGATCGTGCGAGGCGATCAGCTTTGTCTGCGGGAGCTCCCGGATGGTGCGGATCACCACGCGGCGGTTGCAGGGATCAAGCGCGGACGTCGGCTCGTCCATCAGGATGACCTCCGGCTCCATGGCAAGGATCGTGGCAATGGCGGCCATGCGCTTTTCACCGCCGGAGAGCTTGTGGTTGTGCCTATGCTTGAGCCCGGTCAGTCCGAGCCTGCCCAACACAGCATCGACCCGCGCCTCCGCCTCCTGCCGGCTGAGCCCATAATTGAGCGGCGCAAAGATCATGTCCTCGTAGACCGTGGGCATAAACATCTGGTTGTCGGGATCCTGCAGCACAAAGCCGATCCTCCGACGGATCTCGGAAAGCGATTTCTTTTCTACGGGCGTTCCGCACACGGCGATGCTTCCGCTGCCAAAGAGCAGACCGGGCAGCAGCTTCATCAGCGTCGATTTCCCGGCGCCGTTCGCGCCGATCAGCCCGACGCTCTGCCCGGGCTCCAGGCGGAAGGAGATATCTGAAAGCGCCGGCTTCCCTGGTTCATAGGAAAAGCTCACATTCTGTACTTCGATCATGCGCTCACCTCGTGAAAAGCCTTCCGGCCAGCTCTGCCACATTCACAGCCCGCAGCAGGGCCAGGATGGCCGCTGTGCCTGCGCAGGCCGCCGCGTCAGCCGTCCCGAAGGGCCGGACGTTCGCATAGTGAAAGCTGCCGTGATAGCCGCGCAGGAGCATGCTGCTATAGAGTTCCTGCGCACGGTCCATGCTGCGCAGGAGCAGCTGTCCCAGAAACGACCCCCAGGCGGAAACATGGATCCCCTTCTGCCCGGGGGCGCGCAGACGGTACGCATCCGTCATGACAGCAAGCTCCCGCGTCATCAGCCCCACATAGCGGTAAGTCAGAAGCAGGAGCGTCACCAGCAGTGTCGGGACGCGGAGCATCCGCAGCGCCGCGCAGAGACTGTCGATCGGGGTAGTGGCCATAAGCAGGAACGACGCCATCAGGCATAAAACGCCCTTGAGCATCAGGCTGAGCATGGAGATCACGCCCCCGGAGACCGCCACCCCGCCCAGATGCAGCATAGGCGCACGATCGAACAGCGGATTCAGCAGACCCACCGCCATGACCAGCGGCAGGACCACCCGCAGCTTCCGGAAGCATGTGCGCACGGGAATGCCGCTGATCTGAAACAGCGCGACCGGCCACAGTGCCATCGCTGCAAGGCCGCTGAGGTCGTATTTGCCGAAGGACAGGACCAGCACGATATCAAGCACCGCCGCAAAGAGCTTCGTCAGCGGGCTGAGCCGGTGGATCGGCGACGTCCCCGCTGCAAGCGCATCCATCTCCGAAAGCTCATGCAGCGCATGTTCCATTTTGTTCATAGGCAGTTCTCCTACAAAAAACACCAAGAAGGGGCATCAAACGATGCCCCTTTTTTCGTTGGAAACGCCTCTCACGCAGCGCGCTTCCGCTTGCGGAAGAAGCCTCCCGCCAGGCAGATCAGAAGTGCGGCGCCCGCCACCAGGGCCGAGCCGACGATGCCGGAGACTGTTGTGCCCGCGGGCGCATCGCTGCCGTCAAACGCATAATCCGGCAGGACGGAGGTCGCCTCCTGGATCTCGGCCGCCTTGTCCGCAGCGGCGCTTGTAAGGCCGAATTTTTCCTCGTCAAGCCCCATGTTTTCGCTGTATCCGTTCTCGGCATTGCCGAACAGCGCCCACTCCAGTCCGTCGGGGTTGCCGCTGGCCAGCAGGCTCAGTCCGCCGCCCACAAGCAGCGCAAGCACGGCAAGAATTGCGATCGTTGTTTTCAAAGAATGCTTCCCCGCGCCGGCGTCCGCCGCGTCCAACTCGCGCAGGAGCTCCGGACGAGATTCATAGACGAACACCAGCACAGCCGAAGTGACCAGCCCCTCGACCAGGCCGATGGCCAGGTGGATCGGCTGCATCAGCGCGGCGAACGCGCCGAAGGGCAGCTCCGTGATTCCGGAAAGACTCGTTTCAATCACTACGGAAAATGCACCGAGCTGCAGCGTCACAATACAGCCGATGACAGACGCGGCGATGATCCGACTGCGCAGGGCGCCCTTGCCGCTGCCGAACCACCCGCTGCGCATGATAGGCCGCCAGATCAGATAATAGCCGACGAAGCATCCGTAAAAAGCCATGTTCCACACGTTTGCTCCCAGCGCCATGAGGCCGCCGTCGGCAAAGAACAGGCATTGGACGGCAAGGATCACGATCATGGACAGGAAACCGGCCTGGGGCCCCAGCAGTGCGGAAAGCAGCATGCCTCCGCACATGTGGCCGGAGGAGCCGGTGCCGGGAATGGTATAGTTGATCATCTGCCCGGCAAACACAAGCGCCGCCGTGACTGCCATGGTGGGCAGCTTCCGTGTGTCGTCGTCTTTTTTGAGCTGATGGATCGAGATTCCGGCTGCCGTGCCGGATGCCGCGTACATCACCGCCGCCACGGCGGGAGCCAGCAGCGCGTCTGCCATGTGCATAGTCATTCTCCTCTGCGTTTTCTTTTTCACAAACCAATATACCAGTTTTTCCCGGCGGCACAAGCCCCCCTGGGGGATGGTTTTTCTGTTTTTTTGTATAAAAACGCGCGGGCAAGCCTTTCCCGCGTCCCTGTACCGTCTCAATCGGACGCTGCCTTGCATTGCCTGCGCGCAGGATGTATAATGCAGACAGTCGGCAGGATCTGACAAAATCCGCGTGGACGCGCCTGCCGGAGGAAAGGAGCCCCGCCTATGAAACCCGTTGAACAGACCGACATTCTGAACTACCGCTTTTTATCCGGCGTCCGTTACTGCCCGAACGGCACGCGCGCCGCGTTCGTCACCGCAAACGCAAATGAAGAAGAAAACTGCTATGAGCGCCGCCTGTGGCTCTATGAAAACGGCACTGTGCGCCAGCTGACCGATCTTGGAAAAGAGGGCCGGTTCGTCTGGCTGGACAACGACCGCCTGCTGTTCCCGGCCGTCCGCTCCGCAAAAGAGAAAAAGCGCGCGGAGGAAAAGGACCCCTTCACATCATACTACGTGCTGGATCTGCGCGGCGGCGAGGCGCTTCCGTTCTTTACGCTCCCCTTTGCTGCGGAGGAGCTGCTCGTTCTGGACGAAACGCATTTTGCAGCGGCGGCGTCGGTGGACAAGCGCTGCCCGGATCTCTACGCAGCGGACGATGAGGCGCGCGCCGCATTCCGAAAGGAGCTGGCGGAGCAGGCCGATTACGAAGTCTTTGACGAGCTCCCCTTCTGGTTCAACGGCGCGGGCGTTGTGAACGGGCAGCGCAGGCGGCTGTTCCTTGTGAGCCTTGATCCCCTGCGCATCGAGCCTCTCACCGACAGTACGGAGGAGCTTCTGGACATGGTACGGCTGGGCGGCGAGGTCTATTATGCCGTGCGGCCATGCGCGCCGAAGATGATGCTTCGCGGCTATTCGCTCCGCGCGGCAAACTGGAAAACAGGCGCACGACGCAATCTGCTTGACGATCCGGACCGCATGTTCAGCGGCCTTGCCGCTGCGGACACCTGGCTCTGGCTTTTCGCGCACACGGGGAGCCGCTTCGGGCTGAACGAAAACGACTGGGTCTGGCGTGTGGACACGGAGGCTGGGACGCTCCTGCCCGTGCGGGAGGAGGAACAGAACCTCTATGGCTCCGTAGGCAGCGACTGTCGTCTCGGCGGCGGGCGCTCCGTCTTGGAGCACAGGGGCCGGCTCTACCACCTGACTACACGCGAGGGCAGCTGCATGCTGCACCGCATGGATGCGGGCGGCGCCGACACGCCGCTCATCACGAAGCCCGGCAGCATCGACGCCTTCGACGTATGCGGGGACGAGGCGCTGCTCATTGCGCTCTATGATATGCGTCTGCAGGAGCTTTACCGCGCGGATCTGCGCACCGGTGAGGTCGTGCGTATCTCCCGGTTCAACGATGATGCACTGGCGGGACGCTATGTTGCGCAGCCGGAGCCGATCGAGATACAGAGCGCCGGCGCTTCGATCGGCGGTTGGGTCCTGCGGCCGAAGGATTTTGACCCGCAAAAGCGCTACCCCGCCGTATTTGATATCCATGGCGGACCCAAGACCGTCTACGGTCCTGTGTTTTACCATGAAATGCAGCTCTGGGCGGGGATGGGCTATTTTGTGTTCTTCTGCAATCCCACCGGCAGCGATGGACGCGGCAACACCTTTGCTGATATCCGCGGCAAATACGGAACGGTGGACTATCAGAATCTGATGGATTTTGCCGACGCGGTACTGGCGGCGTATCCGCAGATCGATCCGAAGCGCGTGTGCGAGACCGGCGGCAGCTACGGCGGCTTCATGACAAACTGGATCATCGGCCACACGGACCGGTTCTGCTGTGCGGCGAGTCAACGATCGATCTCCAACTGGCTGAGCTTCCGCGGGACAAGCGACATCGGCTTCTATTTTGCGGACGACCAGAACAGCGCCGATCTTTATGACAGTCCGGAATTGCTCTGGGCGCGCTCCCCGCTCCGGTACGCAAAAAACGTGGTCACACCCACGCTGTTCATCCATTCGGACGAGGACTACCGCTGCCCGCTTGAGCAGGGGCTGCAGATGTACGCCGCGCTGGTCGACCGCGGCGTGGAGGCGAGGATCTGCGTGTTCCATGGGGAAAACCATGAGCTCAGCCGCTCCGGGAAACCGAAGCACCGCCTGCGCAGGCTGCGTGAGATCACCGACTGGTTCGAAGCCCACAGCCGGGCATGAGCATATAAAACCGACGCTGCTCAACTGGCAGCGTCGGTTTTTGTCGGAATATGCGTCAGCCTTCCTGATTGCGCTGCAGGAACGTGCGGTCCATCAGGCGGCGCGCCTCTTAAGAGGCATCGAAAAAGTCTGCCAATCGACATCACAATCACAGGCCGCCGCTGATGCGGCCTGTTTTTATGCCTTTGTGTTCTTGCAGCCCGTAAACGGGTCGATCGATTCTCTTCGCTTAAGCACCCAAAGCAAAAACCGCCGCGGACTGTTGTCCGCGGCGGTCTGGTGCGAGAGATGAGACTTGAACTCACACGACTGTTGCCACACGCCCCTCAAACGTGCCTGTCTACCAATTCCAGCACTCTCGCA
>CADCOJ010000020.1 GCA_902803075.1 Oscillospiraceae bacterium
GCCGGGGCCGGGCGCCGTCACGACGACGAGCGAGCGGCTCGTCTCGGCGTATTCGTTCCTGCCGAAGCCCTCGTCCGAGACGATCAGCTCCAGATTGGAGGGATAGTCGGGGATGGGATAGTGGCGGTAGACCCGCACGCCCAGCGTTTCCAGCTTGCGCTCGAACAGCTCTGCCGAGGACTGCCCGCCGTACTGCGTGATGACGACGCTGCCCACATACAGCCCGATGCGCCGGAAGGCGTCGATGAGGCGCAGGACGTCCAGGTCGTATGTGATGCCCAGGTCTCCCCGGCGCTTGTTGGTCTCGATGTGGGCGGCATTGATGGCGATGACGATCTCCGCCTGGTCCTTGAGCTGCAGGAGCATCTTCATCTTGCTGTCGGGCTCGAAGCCGGGCAGCACGCGCGAGGCGTGATAGTCGTCAAAGAGCTTGCCGCCGAACTCCAGATAGAGCTTGCCGCCGAAGGTCTCGACGCGCTCCAGGATCCGCTCGGACTGCAGCTTCAGATATTTCTCGTTGTCAAAGCCGATTGCGCTCATGGTTTCTCTCTCCTGCTCTAAAATATAATTCCATTTTACATCATAGTCCGAAACGCGTTGGATTGCAACCGCGCGTCCCACGGAAAAAGAACCAAAGTTTTTCCCCTGTTTTTGCATGGATTTGACAAGATTCCAGAAAATGCGCCAATCTTGACTTTCCGCTTGAAAATGGATATACTAAATACAATATAATGGGTGTTTAGCCCCGTGCATCACACGAAATCTTGTGAGGGACCGGAATGAAACAGAGCAAAACCTACGGCAACGAATCCATATCCGCCCTGAAGGGCGCCGAGCGCGTGCGCAAGCGCCCGGCCGTCATTTTCGGCAGCGACGGGCTGGAGGGCTGCGAGCACGCCGTCTTTGAGATCCTCTCCAACGCCATCGACGAGGCGCGCGAGGGCCACGGCGACACCATCATCGTCACCCGCTTCGAGGATCACTCCATCGAGGTGGAGGACTTCGGCCGCGGCTGCCCCGTGGACTGGAACGAAAAGGAGGGCCGCTACAACTGGGAGCTGGTGTTCTGCGAGCTCTATGCCGGCGGCAAGTACCAGAACAACGCCGGCGGCGACTATGAATACTCCCTGGGCCTCAACGGCCTGGGCGCCTGCGCCACGCAGTATTCCTCGGAATACTTCGACGCCACCATCCGCCGCGACGGCTTCAAATATACGCTCCACTTTGAAAAGGGCGAGCCCGTGGGCGCGCTCGGCAAGGAACCGGCCGACCGGAAAAAAACCGGCTCCGTGTTCCGCTGGAAGCCGGATCTGGACGTGTTCACCGACATCGACGTGCCCGTGGAATACTTCCGGGACGTGCTCAAGCGCCAGGCCGTGGTGAACGCGGGTGTGACGTTCCGCCTGCGCGTGGAGCAGGGCGGGAAATTCAGCCAGGAGGATTTCCGCTATGAAAACGGGATCCTGGACTATGTGCAGGAGCTGGCCGGCGAGCAGACGCTCACCATGCCGCAGTTCTGGGAGGCCGAGCGAAGGGGCCGCGACCGGGAGGACAAGCCCGAATACAAGGTCCGCATCTCGGCGGCGCTGTGCTTCTCCAACCAGGTCAGCCAGATCGAATACTACCACAACTCCTCCTGGCTCGAGCACGGCGGCGCGCCGGAAAAGGCCGTCCGGAACGCCTTTGTCTACGCCATCGACGCCTACATCAAATCCGCCGGCAAATACACGAAAAACGAGACGAAGATCTCCTTCCAGGACGTGCAGGACTGCCTGGTGCTGGTGACCAACTGCTTCTCCACCCAGACCTCCTATGAAAACCAGACAAAAAAAGCCATCACCAACAAATTCGTCCAGGAGGCCATGACGGAGTTCTTCCGCAGCCGGCTGAACGTCTACTTCATTGAAAACAAGCAGGAGGCCGACCGCATCGCGGACCAGGTGCTCATCAACAAGCGCAGCCGCGAATCGGCGGAAAAGCAGCGCCTGAACATCAAAAAGAAGCTGACCGGCTCTCTGGACATCTCCAACCGCGTGCAGAAATTCGTGGACTGCCGCACCAAGGACGTCTCCAGGCGCGAGATCTACATCGTGGAGGGCGACTCCGCTCTGGGCTCGGTCAAGCTCTCCCGGGACGCGGAGTTCCAGGGCATCATGCCCGTGCGCGGCAAGATCCTCAACTGCCTCAAGGCCGACTATGAGCGCATCTTCAAATCCGACATTATCACCGACCTCATCCGGGTGCTGGGCTGCGGCGTGGAGGTGCAGACAAAAAAGACGAAGGACCTGTCCGCCTTCGACCTGGCCAGCCTCCGCTGGAACAAGGTCATCATCTGCACCGACGCCGACGTGGACGGCTACCAGATCCGCACGCTCATCCTCACCATGATCTACCGCCTGTGCCCCACGCTCATCCGCGAGGGCTATGTGTTCATCGCGGAGACGCCGCTCTATGAGATCATCTGCCGCGACAAGACCTGGTTCGCCTACAACGAGGCCGAAAAGGCCGCCGTGCTCAAGGAGCTGGAGGGCAAAAAGGTCACCATCAACCGCTCCAAGGGCCTGGGCGAAAACGACCCGGAGATGATGTGGATGACCACCATGAACCCCGCCACGCGCCGGCTCATCAAGATCATGCCCGACGACGCCGCCCGCACCGCGGAGGTCTTTGACCTGCTGCTGGGCGACAATCTCTCCGGGCGCAAGGACCACATTGCCGAAAACGGCTACAAATACCTCGATCAGCTCGATCTGTCGTAAAGAGGAAGCATCATGGCAAAGAAAAAACAGCAGCCTGAGATCCAGAAAAAAAACGATCCCAACGTCATGGGCCTGCACGCCTCCGTGGAGGAGCAGCCCATCTGCCAGACGCTGGAGACCAACTTCATGCCCTATGCCGTGTCCGTCATCGTCTCCCGCGCCATCCCGGAGATCGACGGCTTCAAGCCCGCCCACCGCAAGCTCCTTTACACCATGTACAAGATGGGCCTGCTGACCGGCGCGCGCACCAAGTCCGCCAACATCGTGGGCCAGACCATGCGCCTCAACCCCCACGGCGACGCCGCCATCTATGACACGATGGTGCGCCTGGCCCGGGGCAACGAGACGCTCCTGCACCCCTTTGTGGATTCCAAGGGCAACTTCGGCAAGGTCTATTCCCGCGACATGGCCTATGCCGCCCCGCGCTATACCGAGGCCCGCCTGGACCCCATCTGCCAGGAGCTCTTCCGCGACATCGACCTGGACACCGTGGATTTCACCGACAACTATGACGGCTCCATGAAGGAGCCCGTGCTCCTGCCCACCACATATCCCAACGTCCTTGTCTCCGCCAACATGGGCATCGCCGTCGGCATGGCCTCCAACATCTGCGGCTTCAATCTGGCGGAGGTCTGCCGCACGGCCGTCGCGCTCATCAAAAACCCCGACGCGGACCTGCTGGAGACGCTCCCCGCCCCGGATTTCCCCACCGGCGGCGAGATCCTCTATGACCCGGCGCAGATGCTGCAGATCTATGAGTCGGGCCGCGGCTCCTTCCGCATCCGCGCGCGCTGGCGCTACAGCAAGGCCGACAACATGATCGAGATCTATGAGATCCCCGATACCACCGCCACCGAGATCATCATGGACAAGGTGGCGGAGCTCATCAAGGCCGGCAAGGTCCGGGAGATCAGCGACATGCGCGACGAGACCGACCTGTCCGGTCTCAAGCTCACCATCGACCTCAAGCGCGGCGCCGACCCGGATAAGCTCATGCAGAAGCTCTTCCGCACCACCACCCTGCAGGACAGCTTCGGCTGCAACTTCAACATCCTCATCGCCGGCATGCCCCGCGTTATGGGCGTGCGGGAGGTCCTTTCGGAATGGACCGCCTGGCGCACCGACTGCGTGCGGCGGCGCGTGTGGTTCCAGATGCAGAAGAAAAAGGACCGCCTGCACCTGCTGCAGGGCCTGGCCCGCATCCTTCTGGACATCGACAAGGCCATCCGCATCATCCGCGAGACGGAATCGGACGCCGAGGTGGTGCCGAACCTGATGATCGGCTTCGGCATCGACCAGGTGCAGGCCGAGTTCGTCGCGGAGATCCGCCTGCGCAACATCAACAAGGAATTCATCCTCTCCAAGACCGGCGAGACCGCCGCGCTGGAAAAGGACATCGCAGAGCTTTCCGAGCTGCTGAACAGCGAAAAAAAGGTGCGCGCCGTCATCTGCAAAGAGCTGGAGCAGGTCGCGCAGAAATACGGCCAGCCCCGGCGGACGCAGCTGGTCTATGAGTCCCAGGCGGCGGAGCCCGGGCCCGAGCCGGAGGAGGATTACCCCGTCACGGTCTTTGTCTCGCGGGAGGGCTACTTCAAGAAGATCACCGCCCAGTCGCTGCGCATGTCCGGCGAGCAGCGCTTCAAGGAGGGCGACGGGCTGCTGCTCACGCAGCAGGCCATGAACTCCGACGAGATCCTTGCCTTCACCGACCGCGGCCAGGTCTATAAGGCGCGCATCTCCGACTTTGAGGACGGCAAGGCCTCCGCCCTGGGCGATTATCTGCCCGGCCGCCTGGGCTTTGACGAGGGCGAGAGCTTCTTCTGCCTGGTGCTGCCCGGCAGATATGAAGGCAGCCTCCTGTTCGTCTTTGAAAACGGCAAGGCGGCAAAGGTGGCCCTCTCCGGCTACGACACGAAATCCAACCGCAAGCGCCTCACAGGCGCCTATTCCGACAAGAGCCCCCTGCGCGCGGTCATCCCCCTGCCGGAGGAACGGCAGATCGTCATGACTGCCAGCGACGGGCGCACGCTCATTTTCTCCACGGCGCAGCTCGCCCTCAAAACCACCCGCGCCACCCAGGGCGTGGCCGTTATGACGCTCAAAAAGAAGGCCGCGGTGCAAAGCGCCGTGCCGCTGGAGGAAAGCGCCGTGGTCAACGTCGCGCGCTACCGCGTCAGGAGCCTGCCGGGCGCGGGCCTGCCGCTGCGGGGCGAAGACGTCGGCCAGACGCAGATGACGCTCGATCTTTGATGCACAGGAGGATTCGGATTTGAAAGCGCAGACAAATATGGAGGTCCTGAAGGACTATCTGCTCATGCTGGCAAAGGTCGCGCTGGGCTGCGCGTTCTTCGGCGTCGGGTTCAATCTCTTTCTCGTCCCCAACAAGATCAACCTCGGCGGCGTCAGCGGCATGGCCATGATCGTGCAGGCGCTGCTGGGCCGCGGCTCCATCGGCCTGTTCAGCGCGCTGCTGAACGTGCCGCTGTTCATCCTGGGCGTGCGGGCGCTGGGCAAGCGCTTCTTTGTGGGCTCGCTGGCGGGGATGCTTTTCAGCTCGCTGTTTATCGACCTTTTTGCGTGCCTGCCGGTGCCGAAGGTGGAGATCCTGCTGGGCTCCATCTATGGCGGCATCCTCTCCGGGCTGGGGCTCGGGATCGTGTTCCTGGCGGGCGCGTCCACAGGCGGCACGGACATCGTGGGCCGGCTCCTGCGCACGCGCTTCCGCACGGCCAGCCTGGGCAAGCTCATCCTGGCCTCCGACATCGTCGTCATCACCTGCACCGGCGTCGTCTTCCATGACGTCAGCAAGGCGCTTTACAGCGCCGTGCCCCTCTATGTCTCCACCTTCGTCATGGACCAGCTGATCTACGGCCTGGACCACTCCACCGTCGCCTATATCATCTCCGACCGCTACCGGGAGGTCCTGGATGCGGTGAGCACGCGGCTCGACCGCGGCTCGACGCTCATCGAGGCCACCGGCGGCTATACCGGCGCGCACAAGCCGGTGCTCATGTCGGTGGTGCGGCGCAAGCAGGTGCCGCAGCTCAAGGACATCGTCCGCGAGACCGACCCCAACGCATTCGTCATCCTGCAGGATGCACACCAGGTGCTCGGCGAGGGCTTCAAGCGCTACTCGGACGAGCTGTGAACCGGAGAACGGAGGGAAACATCATGAGGCGCTGCGTATGGCTGGGCAGCTGCGTGCTGCTGCTGGCGCTGCTTTGCGCCTGCAGCCGCTTCATCCCCGCGGAATACACGCAAACGCAGCCCCACAGCACCGACGCCGCCCGGACGGAGGCGCCGCCCGCGCTGACGGCTTCCGGCTTCTTTGAACTCAAAAACGCCATCCTCACCCTGGTGGAGACCGGCACGGAGCACGGCACCATCCGCGTCACCAGCTATGACGGCGATCTGGAGGCGGATCTGCCCCGCGCGGCCTATCAGGTCGCCCGCGAGGACCCCGTCGGGGACTATGCCATCGACTATATCACCCATGACGCGACGCTCATCGTCTCCTACTATGAGATCCACATCGACATCACCTTCCGCGCCATGCGCACGCCGCTCAATGAGATCGAGCATGTCACCGGCGTGGAGGAGACGCGCCGCATGGTCCAGGAGGCGCTGAAAAACTACGACGACCACCTCACGCTCTACTGCGTCTTCAATCTCAGCCCGGACTATACGCAGATCGTCCAGTCCTATTGCGCCGAGCACCTGCGCGACCACGCGGCCGTGCCGGAGCTCACCGTGACCTACTTCCCCGCCACGGGCCGCAGCCGCATCGTGGAGCTGACCTTCGGCTATCCCGCCGACGCCCAGACCCTGCGGGATATGGACGCGGCCGTGGCCGACAGCCTGCGCGCCGCAGGCGTCTATGTCCGCTACCGCGAGGACCCCGCCGAAAAAGCGGAGCTGCTGTTCTCCTACCTGGCCGAGCGCTTCCGGTACCGCGAGCGCGCCACGCGCACGCCGGTCTATTCCGCGCTGTGCGAGGGCCTCGCCACCAGCGAGAGCATGGCCGCCTGCTGGCAGATGCTCTGCGAGGAGGCCGGGCTGGAGTGCCTGACCGTCAGCGGCATGCGCGGAGGCGGCAGCCGCCAGTGGAACCTGCTGCGCCTGGGCGAGGACTGGTACCATGTGGACATCCTGCGCGATCTGCTGGAGGGCGGCGCGCTGCAGCTGTGCTATGACGAGGATATGACCGGCGAGTATTACTGGGACGTGACGCAGGTGCCGGCCTGCCCGAGGCCCGAGCCGGAGATCCTTCCTCCGCCGGAAACGACCCAGCCGGAGCCGGTCGAACCGGAGCCTGAGCCCGGCACGCCCGATACGCCGGACACACCGGATGCGCCCGACGCGCCGGACACGCCCGACACCCCCGATCCCGGCGATACGACGGAGCCGGATCCCGCCGGCACAAACATATAGCAAAACCACCATCGGGGCACCCTCCGGCAGGAAGGTGCCCCGATGCTTTTGTTCGGGCGGGTTTTTGCGCGAAGCATCCGCCCCGGATATGATCCTGTTGTCCGCCGGCTTCAGCGGGGCAAAGCCCGCTGCCCGCTGTAAATGCGGACACGGAAAAGCCTGTAAGACAAGCCGGACGTTGTATGCCTATTGCTTACCGTCCGTGCCGTCCCCGTTCTCATCTTCCCTGTTATGGCCCAGCGCCAGACCGAGACACAACCCAGCAGAAAGTCCGATGGGCATCCACAATCCGATATTGTGCGTCGCCGCTCCGATGGCTGTCCCAATCGAAATTCCTATACACATACCCATCGCAAGGCCGGATGAATGATCGCCTTTTTTGTTGTTCTTGTTATTCTTGTTTTCGTTCATGATGTTCCTGCCCAAATCCCGATTTGTTTTCGTCATGATACCATGCCGGCCGGCGCGCACGCCTGCGCCGCTTCCGCGGCCTGGCCTCTGCGCCGGGTCACAGCGCC
>CADCOJ010000021.1 GCA_902803075.1 Oscillospiraceae bacterium
TCCGGCTGCCGGAGGATAGATCCATCTGCCTGCACGCGTGGATGATCGCGTCATTCCCGGAGAAAGATGTCTCCACGGCGTCCATGACCGCACGCCGCTCCGGCGGTTCCTCTCCGTGGGGAGAGCTCCGCCGGCGGAAGCGGCTGCAGCGGATAGCGGCGGTTGCTCACGATCCGCAGACCGTCCGTATCCTCCAGGACGGCGAGCCCGCAGAAGCTTCTGCCGGAAGCGTCCTCCACGGTCTGCGCATAGGCCAGCAGGATCGTCCCGTCCGGCGTGCGGTAAGCCTGCGCGTCCTCGATGGGGAGCACGACGCCCGAGACCATCCCGTAGTAGACGTCGTATGCTTCGCTGTAAGGCCAGCGCAGCGCGGCGATCTGCCGTGGATCCGGCGCGGTCCCGGTGAGCTGCTCCAGCCTGGCTGCGATCTGCTCCGGTGCGGCCGCCGCAAATGTGCCCCAGCTCGGCTCGCCCAGCGCGGCGCGAAGCTCCTGCGCCCGCTTGCCGGGCGCGATCAGCCCGCAGCACAGAAGCGCCTGCAGATCGGCGTCCTCCGGAAATGAGAAGGACTGCGACAGGAGCGTCTCCGCGTCCATCTCCCGCAGCTGCAGCAGCAGATCCCGCGTCTGACTGTCAGGCAGAGATACGCACGCGCCCAGCTGCACCTGCGGATCGACGTCGATCCGGTTGGCGCAGACGTGTCCCTGCGCGTCAAGCGTCAGCGTTCCGCCGCAGAGGAACTGCCCGTCCGCCCATTCCACGGACGCGCCCCCTGCGCCGTCGGTCTGCAGATAGTCGATCTGCCAGCCGCTGTCCGTCCGGCGCACCTGGGTCACAACAGGCGCGGGCGCGTGCTGGATGTACCCGGCCGCGTAGTAGACGCCGTCGGAGCTTTTGACCCAGCAAAAGCGTGCGTCGTCCGTCAGGTCGGAGATCTGGCGCTCGGTGACGTCTGCGCCGGTCAGCCGGGTGAATTCGTCCGAGATCACCTCCAGCGTATGGCGCCGGAACCACATCGTGCCCGCCAGCGCGTCCTCCAGGGAGCTTTCCGCCGGGATCTGCGCCAGCACGCGCTGCACCGCCGGGTCAGACCGCAGGGATGCGGCCTCGGATGCGCGTCCGGCGTGCGCTGCGGACGCGTCGGCATAGAGCATCCGCGCCAGCGGGAGCCGGGACGGCGTGTCAAATTCGGAAAGCAGCGCAAACCCGAGCCGCGTCAGAAGCTGCTGCGCCTCCTGCTCCGTCAGCGCCTGCAGCGCAGCATCGGGCTCCGCCTGCCGCCGGGCGGGCAGTTCCTGCTCTGCATCCTTGGACGAACTGTCCGGAACGGATACCTGCTGCGTGTCCGGGCCCGGCGCCTTTGTGCAGGCGGACAGCAGGGCCAGAAAGAGGAGAATGGATAAGATGGAAACAGATCGTTTCATTTTCGCTCCTTTCCAAAATGTACAGGGATCACAGAAGCCGCCTGCACAGATCGGGTGCGTCATCACGCAAAGCGGCATTCCACCGCCTTTTGCAGTGTTTTGTCCCATCATAACACGAGCATACCAACGCGGTAATAACGCAGGGCCGTCCGGAGCTGCGCGTTTGCGAAAAAAACAAGCCCGGCAGCCGCATTTTTGCAGCCGCCGGGCGGAAAAACAGTATGATGGCAAAAGCTCAGATGTCGCGCCGGCCCTCGATCGCCCGCAGGAGCGTCACCTCGTCGGCGTATTCCAGCTGGCTGCCCACGGGGATGCCGTAGGCCAGACGTGTCACGCGCACGCCCATCGGGCGCAGCAGGCGCGAGAGATACATGGCGGTGGCTTCCCCCTCGGTGTCGGGGTTGGTGGCCATGATGACCTCCTGCACGCCGCCGTCGGAGACGCGCTTGAGCAGCTCCCGGATGCAGAGCTCATCCGGGCCGATGTGGTTGAGCGGGGAGATGACGCCGTGCAGCACGTGATAGACGCCGCGGTATTCCCGGGCGCGCTCAAGCGCAATGACGTCCCGCGGCTCCGCAACCACGCAGATGGTGCTGTGGTCGCGCTCGGGATCGTCGCAGATGGCGCAGACATCCCGGTCGGTCAGGTTCTGGCAGACCGGGCAAAGGCGCACGGAATTGCGGCATTCGCGCACGGCGTCGGCAAATTCCTCCGCCTCCTCCTTTGGCATGGAGAGCACGAAAAAGGCCAGCCGCTGGGCCGATTTGATGCCCACGCCGGGCAGCCTGGCAAACTGTTCGGTCAGCCGCTCCAATGCGGCGGGATACGCGCGCATCAGAACAGGCCGCCCAGATTCAGGCCGCCGGTCAGCTTCGACATGTTCGCCGCCTGGTCGGCCTCCGCCTTGCGCATCGCCTCGTTGACCGCGGCGACGACCATATCCTGCAGCATCTCCACGTCCTCGGGGTCCACCGCTTCGGGATCGATGGTCAGGCGGAGCAGCTCATGGCTGCCGCTGCACACGGCCGTCACCACGCCGCCGCCTGCTGTCGCCTCGTATTCCTTCTCCTGCAGCTCCTGCTGCATCTTCATGAGGTTCTCCTGCATTTTCTGGGCCTGCTTCATCATCTGCATCTGGTTCATGCCGCCCATGGGCATGCCGCCGCGGTAGCCGCCTTTCGCCATGTGAATCTCTCCTTATCGTTTTACTTGATCGTGAAAATATCGCTGTGCTGCTCGCCGAAGCGGACGAGCGCATCCATCGGGTCGTCTTCCGCGCCCGAGACCTGGCTTTTGAGCACGAACCGGACCGCCACATGCCGGCCGAGGATGGCGGCGGCCTTGTCGCGCACGAGCTGCTCGACCTCAGGCTTTCGCACCATGCTGAGCACGAAGTCGTTCTCGGCGGCCATAAGGAGCGTGTCGCCCTTCAGAACGGGGCGGATGGGTCCGCTGGCCGCAAAGAAGCCGCGCTCGCGGGGCGAGAGCGCTTCGCGCACGCGCTCGGAAAGCTCCGGCCAGAAGCCTCCCGGCGCATCCTCCGGCGCAGGCCGCCGGGGCTCTGCGTCGGGCGCGGGCGTCTGCGGCGCCTCAGGCTCCGGGGGCGGATCTTCATCCCACGGCGGAGCGTCGTCCTCCGCCGGCGCTGTCTGCGCGGGAGCCGGCCTTGCGGCCGTCACGCCGGAGGCAAGCTGCTCCTCCACGCGCGCCACGCGCGCTGCGACGGAGGGCAGATCGATGCGCAGCTGCGGCTCGCACAGCTGCATCAGCAGCAGCTCCGCCGCCACACGCACGTCGGTGTTTTTGGCAAAGCCTGCGCGCGTCTGCTGCGTCTGTGTCAGGATCCACATCAGCTCGCCTGCCGACAGCGCGTCGGACAGAGCCTTGGCCTGTGCGTCGTCCGCAATGCCGGAGAGCATCGAAAGGCCGCTCTGCGGCGCGGTTTTGAGCACAAGCAGGTCGCGGCAGAGCGTGCAGATCTCACCCAGCAGCGCGCCGACATCCTTGCCCGCGGCATAAAGCGCGGAAAACAGCTGCAGCGCGCGCGCCGTGCTGTGCGCCGCCACGGCCTGCAGCAGCTCCGCCGTCTGCTTCTGCCCGGCCAGGCCGAGCGCGGCATAGACGCCGTCCAGCGTCACGGAGCCGCCCGATGCCGAAGCGCACTGGTCCAGCAGGCTCACGCCGTCGCGCAGCGCGCCGTCGGCCAGCCGGGCCAGCAGGCGGATGGCCGCAGGCTCGATGTCGATGTGCTCCTCATAGGCGATATAGTTCAGGCGCGCGCCGATATCCTCTACCGACAGGCGCTTGAAGGAAAAGCGCTGGCAGCGCGAGAGGATGGTGGCGGGCACCTTCTGCAGCTCGGTGGTCGCAAGGATGAACAGCAGGTGCGCCGGCGGCTCCTCAATGATCTTGAGCAGCGCGTTGAACGCCGAGATGGAGAGCATGTGCACCTCGTCGATGATATAGACGCGGTAGCGCACCTCGCCGGGCGTATAGACGGCCTCGTCGCGCAGGGCGCGGACGGAATCGACGCCGTTGTTGGAGGCCGCGTCGATCTCCAGCACGTCCATGCAGCTGCCCTCGTCGATGGCGCGGCAGGCGGCGCATACGCCGCAGGGGTCGCCGTGCTGCGGGTTCTCACAGTTGACGGCCTTGGCCAGGATCTTGGCGCAGGAGGTCTTGCCGGTGCCGCGCGTGCCGGTGAAGAGATAGGCATGGCTGAGCTTGCCTGTCTCAAGCTGGGTGCGCAGCGTGTCGGTCACGCTCTTCTGCCCCACCACGTCCGAGAATGTCCGCGGGCGGTATTTCCGATACAGGGCCTGGTACACGCTGTGTCACCTCCGTTCCTGCTTTATTATACACGAAATCTTCCGGATTGAAAAGACGTGCCGAAAGCGATTCCGGCACGTCCTGGTTTTCTGCCGCGGTACACGGCAAGACTGCACACCCTTCTCCGAATACACGCTACACCCGTTACCCGCACAGCCAGCTCAGAAACGGCGCCCTCGCGGCACACAGGGTTAACTGTTTAGTGCTGCTTGGTTCCCCACCTGACACGGTTCGCAGCGCCCCATTGCGCAAGACCGGATCATCAACGCCGCTTATGTGGGTCAGACGGCACAGCATGCACCCTCGGTTGGGAATTCCTCCCCGCTGCAGCGGATTGCGGGTCACAGGGCACCGCTATCTCCCCGAGTAGTGCAGCCTTGCCATGTACCGCCGCCGGCCGCGCAGACAAGCGGTGCGCGGACCGCGGTACATGAAAGCGTTCAGTCGAGTTTGCTCTCAATAAAGTCGGCCAGCTCGCCGACGGTGGAGATCTTTTCCTCAAGCTGCAGATCAACGCCGAGCTCCGATTCCAGATCCATCAGCATTTCCACAGTGTCCAGCGAGTCAACGCCGAGGCTTTCAAACGTGGTGTCACGGTCGATCTCCTCCGCGGGAATATCCAGCTGAGAGGACAGATACGCCTGAATTTTTTCGAACATCTTGAATCCCTCCGATATAACGGTTTCACACCGTGTCAAGTCTATGATACGGAATTTTTTCCTGTTGTCAAGAAAAAATTCTCGACACGATCGGAAATTCAGCTCAGGAAATCGCGCAGCTTCCGGCTGCGGGACGGATGGCGGAGCTTGCGCAGGGCCTTGGACTCGATCTGACGGATGCGCTCGCGCGTCACGTCAAACTCCTTGCCGACCTCCTCCAGCGTGTGCGGTTTGCCGTCCACCAGGCCGAAGCGCATGCGCAGCACCTGCTCCTCGCGGGGCGTAAGCGTGGAGAGGACCTCCTCAAGCTGCTCGCGCAGCAGCGTGTAGGACGCCTCCTCCGACGGCTGGGAGGATTCGTCGTCCTGGATGAAATCACCCAGATGGCTGTCCTCCTCTTCGCCGATGGGCGTTTCGAGCGAAACGGGCTCCTGGGCGATCTTGAGCACCTCCTCGACCTTGTTCTCGTCGATCTTCAGCTCGTCCGCGATCTCGCGGGTGGTGGGCTCGCGGCCCAGGCGCTGGACCATCGCGTGCGACGTGCGCAGCACGCGGTTGATCGTCTCGACCATATGTACCGGGATGCGGATGGTGCGCGCCTGGTCGGCAATGGCCCGGGTGATGGACTGGCGGATCCACCAGGTTGCATAGGTGGAGAATTTGTAGCCCTTGGTGTAGTCAAATTTTTCCACGGCCTTGATGAGGCCGAGATTGCCCTCCTGGATGAGGTCCAGCAGCTGCATGCCGCGGCCGACATACCGCTTGGCGATGGACACGACCAGGCGCAGGTTCGCCTCCGACATGCGCCGGCGCGCGTCCTCGTCGCCCTCGGCCATGCGCTTTGCCACGTCGAGCTCCTCCTCGGGGCTCAGGAGCTTGATGCGCCCGATCTCCTTGAGATACATGCGCACGGGATCGTCCAGACGGATACCGTCGGTTTCGTCCGTGAGCGACTGCTCGCTTTCGGGCTCGTTGAGCCCCTCGCTCTCGATGGCCTCCATCTCGCCGAGCGTCGGGTTGTCCAGCTCCGCAGAGCCGATGAGGTCGAGAACGTCCGAGACGTCGATCTCCACGCCGAGCTGCTCAAGAATGTCATAGAACTGCTCGGTCTGCTCCTGCGTGGCGTCCACATCGTCCAGCGTTTCCACGAGCTTTTTGGAGAGTACTTTGCCTGCCTTCCTGCTGTCTGCAAGCAGTGCTTCCAGCTTCTGCCTGTTTTCGTCCGACATGTCCAGCTTCTGAAGAAGTGTTTGTTCCTTTTCCATTGCTTACCCTCCGTTGTTGTTCGGTCGCTTCATCTGCGCGAGCCTGCGGAGACTGTCCTCCGACCGCTCCAGATGCGCTTTTTCATGCTCCTCGCGGATCGTGCGCGTATAGTCCCGCAGCGCCTCGACGGAGACAGGGAGACTGTTCTTGTTCATGATATACGAAAGATGGGCCATTTCCTCCGGGCTGAAGTCGCCCTCCAGCGCGGCGAGCGTCACGGGGCTCCCGGCGCGCATGCGCGTCTGCAGCTGCGTGAACACCGAGCCGAACAGCGGCACGGAAAATTCCTCCGCCGCGAGCTTCGCCTCCGGGATCAGCTCCGGCTCCTGCAGCAGCGTCCGCAGAAGACCCTCCTCCGCCAGCGCGGAGGTCAGGTTGTCATAGCGGATGCCGCGGACCTTCGGCTGCTGCTGCCGGGTGCAGTCCATGTCGGCGGATTCCTGCTTTTTGCGCTCGATGGCACGCAGGCGGCGGTAGGCCTTGCCCACCTCGAGCTTCATCGCCTCGGGCGTGATGGAGGCAGCCTCCGCGGCCCGGGCGCCGTAGACCTCGCGCTGCACTGCGCTGGGGAACGAGGCGATGAGCTCCGCGGCCTTGCCGAGAAATTCCACGCGCTGGTCGTCGGCGGTCAGGTCATATTTGCGCCGCAGGCTCTCCAGCCGGTATTCCGCCTGGTTCTCGCACCGGTCCAGCAGGACGCTGAAGCGGTCGGCGCCGAATTTTTTCAGATATTCATCCGGGTCCTTCGCGCCCTGCATGCGCAGCACCTTCACCTGGATGCCCGTTTTTTCCAGCATCGGGATGGCGCGGCGTGTGGCGTTCTGGCCGGCCTCGTCGGAGTCGTAGGTGAGGACGACGGTGTCGGTGTAGCGGGCAAGGATGTTGGCGTGATCCTCCGTGAGCGAGGTGCCGAGGGAGGCGACCGCGCAGTCGAAGCCGTACTGATGGAGCGTGATGGCGTCCATGTAGCCTTCGGTGAGGATGATGCGGCCCTGCTTGCTCTTGCGCGCGATGTTGAGCGCGAAGAGGTTCTTGCGCTTGTTGAAGATGCTCGTTTCGGGGGAGTTGAGGTATTTGGGCGTCGAGTCGTCCATCACGCGGCCGCCGAAGCCGATGACGCTGCCGCGCACGTCGATGATGGGAAACATCAGCCGGTTGCGGAAGCGGTCATAGACGCCTCCGTTTTTGCCCCGGAGCGCCAGCCCCGCGTCGATCAGCTCGTCGATGCGGTAGCCCTTCTGCTTCATGGCGTCGGTGAGATCGCCCCAGGCGTTGGGGCTGAAGCCGAGGCCGAAGCGGACCACCGTGTTGGGCGACAGGCCGCGCCGGGCGATATACTGCCGCGCAGGCTCCCCGGCAGGGGAGAAAAGCTGCTCGCGGAACCAGCGCGCCGCATCCTTGCAAAGCGCGCGCAGCCGCTCCTGCTTCTGGTACTGCGAGCGGTACTGCTCGTCCTCCGGAACCTCAAGCCCCGCGCGCCTGGCGAGGAAGCGGACGGCGTCCGGATAGTCGAGCGATTCGATCTGCATGATGAAGTTGATGACGCCCCCGCCGGCGTGACAGCCGAAGCAGTAGTAGATGCCCTTGTCCGGGGCGACGGAGAAGGAGGCGGTCTTTTCCGAGTGGAACGGGCACAGGCCGAACAGGTTGCTGCCCCGGCGCGTCAGCGTCACATACTGTCCCACGACCTCCTCGATGGGGTTGCGCTCCACGAGCGCGTCCAGAAACGACGGATCGAACGGCAAGGCAGTCACCCCCCTGAAAAGCCGTGTCCTCAGCGCATCTGCCAGGACATGGGAATAAAGATCTCCGAATATTTGTAGACGGCGTATTTGTCGGTCATGCCGGCAATATAGTCGCAGACGATGCGTTCCATCCCGTCGAAATCGAGCTGCGGCAGAAAATCCGCCGGCAGCCGGTCGGGATGCTTCATGTAGTATTCA
>CADCOJ010000022.1 GCA_902803075.1 Oscillospiraceae bacterium
AGCTCCCAAATCCGCATGCCATCGCCCCCCTCTGCGTGTTTAGTTACTATCTCATGTTTATCTGCAAATGTCAACACTGCCCGGTGCACATTTCTTCCTTGCAGCATGTCCGGCGTCGTGCTACAATCAGCAGGAAAGGAGCGGTGGAGATGTCTGTTACTGAGATCGACCTGGAAACATTCCCGCGCAAAGAGCATGTCCGCTATTTTTCCGCCCTTGCGTATCCGTATGTCGGCGTGACGCAGAATATAGACCTGACTGCGTTTCTGCCGCGGATACGCCAACGGGGGTATCCGTTTTTCCTCACGTTTCTCTGGTGCGTGTCCGCTGCGGCGAACGCGGTTCCGGAGCTTCGGCAGCGCCTGAGCAACGGGAAGCTGCTGCAGTACGATTTCTGCTGCACGTCCCATACTGTCGCACGGCCGGACGGTACTTACTGTTACTGCACGCTCGACTGCGGAAAGGAATTCGACACATTCCTTCCCTATGCCGAGCGTATGCAGACTGCCGCACTGGAAACAGGCTCGATCGAGGAAAGCGCCGAAGAAGCGCAGTCGCTGATCTTTGTTTCCTGCATGCCGTGGATGAGTTTTACCGCCCTTGTCCAGCCTGTACCATATCCCGCGGACAGCAACCCGCGCATCACATGGGGCAGGTTCACGACAGAAAATGGCAGAACACAAATGCCGGTCTCGCTGCTTTGCAATCACGCGCTGGTCGACGGGCGCCACTTGGCTGAGTTTTACGCACAGCTTGAACGCCAGCTTCTGCGATTCGGTACACAGTCGGGACTGATCTGAAGCAGAGGGATCTGACGCGGGCGGAAGCTGATTCTGCCCGTGTCAGCGCCTTGTCAGGATCAAAAGCTTTGTGAGCAGATACAGCGCCATCCCCAGCGGCCAGAGACCGGCGTGCAGGACTGCGCTGGCTGCCAGACCTGCAAGCGAGAGAACAGCGCAGGCTGCAACGCCAACGGTTCTGCAGACCCTTTGCGCACGTTCCGGGGCAAGACGCTCCATCAATGCGCAGAACAGCGCGCGTCCGCCGTCAAGCGGCCAGACGGGAAGCAGATTGTAGAGGCCGAGCAGCAGACTGAACGCCGCAAATGTCGGAAACGATCTGCAAAACAGGATACAGCACCCCACATTGCACAAAGGACCTGCCAGAGCACAGATCAACTCCCGACGGTAACTGAGCGCGGTCGTCAGCATTTGAACGTCTGCAAAGGAAAAGGTCAGCGCGCGGATCCTTCCGCCGCATAGCGTGATCGCCGCGGCGTGTGACAGCTCATGGAGCATTGCCGCAGCCAGAAAGGGCAGGAGAGAACCGCTCCGGTCGAGTCCTGCCAGAAGAAGCATAAACAAAACAAAGCCCGGACGAAGGTCAACGGCCTTCACCGGTCAGCACCTCATAGGAGCCGGAGATCGCCTCGGTGATCTCCATTCCGTCGTAAAGTCCATCCCGAAGCGCATAGAACGCCTGCACGGCACGGCTTTGCTCCGCAATCTGCGCAACGGAACGGATCGCATGATCGACCTGCGGCACACAGGTTTTGAGCGTCAGCAGAAGCAGCAGGAGAGAGAGGATCAGATACAGCTGCGAGACCCACACCGGTGTTTCCTGCAGAGAATCGGTTTCGTACATGTCATCGCCCCCTTTTCTCCAGTTGTATGCGCATCGGGAGCTTTTATTCCGCGTTGCAAACAGCTTGCTGAAGCGGACTGTATATGGTATAATTTTCCGTACAGAAAAATGTACGGAAGAAAAGAGGAATCACCATGATTTTTCAGGATTTGGATCGGATCATTTTTGCCGGTGACTCTGTGACTGACATGGGGAGCCAACAGCCTGTCGGCGAAGGACTGGGGGACAATCTCGGCCAGGGTTATCCCAGAATGGTGGAAAACTTTCTGGCTGCATGGTATCCGGAGCTGCGTATCCGCGTGACGAACGCCGGGATCAGCGGAAACACAAGCAGCGATCTGCTGGAGCGGTTCGACCGGGACGTTGTCAGTCTCCATCCGGACTGGGTCAGTATCTGCATTGGCATCAATGACGTCTGGCGTCAGTTCGACTGCCCGGCAATGCCGGATACACATGTACTCCCGGAGCAGTACCGGAGCAATCTGGAGCAGATGCTCCGCAGGCTTGAAGGTCGCGTAAAGGGTGTGATCCTCTGCACGCCGTACTACATGGAGCCCAACGCAGTTGATCCCATGCGTGCGCGTATGGACGAGTATTCCGCAATCTGCAGAACACTTGCCGCGGAGCATGGATGTATCCTCGTCGACTTCCAGGAGATGTACAACCGGTTTTTCTGCTTCCGCCATTCATCATCTATCGCTTGGGACAGGGTCCATCCCAATGAGATGGGTGCGGCCCTTATGGCGCGGGAGATCCTTCGCGCGTGCGGATTCGATTTTTCAAAAACTAAGTAGGACGTGGCGCCATGTTTTATCAATTTACAGACACGCTGACTGAATGCTCCGTCGACGAGCTGCTTCCGGGAAGGCTAACGGTCGGATATGTCAAGGGCAAGCAGATGCCCGAGCTTTGCGGACAGTTCGGATTCGGAGCCTCAACGGCGGAAGCCTGCCGGAGTCCCGGGACGAGCTTCCGCTCTGCAGTGGAGCTGTTTGATACCTACACCTTTACGGAGCTGCGTGTCATCGGAGACGTGCCTGAGGAAGACGACTGCCTCGCTCTGTGCGTGAAAAACGACCTGATGCTGGTCGTGGACGTTGTTGATTCAGACGGCTCCACAGAGCAGAAATTCCGCGGGGCGCTCAAACGCTGTTCGCCCGGAAACGTGACGCTGGAAAAGCTGATCTGCACGTTCTTTGATACGCTGCTGCAGACGGACAGCCGGATCATCGAACAGGTCGGCATGCAGCTTTCTGAATTGGAGGACGAGCTGCTTGACCGCGATGTTGACCGGGCGTTCAACACAACGCTTCTGCAGATCAAAAAGCGGCTCCTGCGCCTGCACAATTACTATGAGCAGATCCTGGACATCACGGAGTCGCTGGAGGAAAATGAGAACGGTGTTCTGCGTTCGGAACGACTGTTTTATCTCAGCAACATCTCCCGCCGCGTCGAGCGCCTGCGCGAGGATGCCGACAGCCTGAAGAATACAGTCGAACATCTGCAGGATGCGTATTTTGCCTATCTGGACACTCGGCTCAACAACATCATGAAGGTTTTCACCGTGCTCACAAGCATTTTCTTCCCGCTGACGATCATCGTCGGCTGGTATGGTATGAACTTCACGACCATGCCGGAGCTCACATGGAAGTATGGTTATATTTATGTGATCGTACTTTCCATTCTGACTGTTCTTGCGCTTGTTCTGGTCGGAAAACGAAAAAAATGGTTTTGACATTAAAATGCAGCAAGGCTGCCTGAAAGGATGGATCGTATGTATCTCCAGATGAAGATCCCTGTTGGAAGCGGTACGGCTTCCATGACCTGCATGCTGCTGCCGGCATCTCCGGAGCTGGTCATGCAGCAGGAAAAACCTATGGTCGTGATCTGCCCCGGCGGCGGATATGAGTTTGTCTCAGACCGCGAGGCGGAGCCGATCGCCGCCCACTTCCTCGCTGCCGGTTTTCACACTGCGATCGTGCGTTACTCCGTGAAGACGTACCGGTATCCGTCGGCTGCACTGGAGCTGGCGTGGTGTCTGCAGACCTGCCGCCGCAATGCTGCACAGTGGCACATCCGACCGAATGAGATCTATGTGATCGGCTTTTCTGCCGGCGGTCATCTTGCCTGCACGCTCGGTACGGGATGGCACTGGCCGGTGTTTGCGGAAAATCTGGAGCAGGATGTTTCCTGGCGGCCGGACGGGCAGCTCCTGTGTTATCCGGTCATAACAATGGGTGAGTATACGCATGTCGGAAGCCGGGAACACCTGCTGGGTAAGGATGCTTCCGCCGAACAGATCGAGCAGCTGTCTCTTGAAAACCGGGTCACGGAAAAAACGGTGCCCACGTTCCTGTGGCATACGGTGGCAGACCAGGGCGTACCGGTGGAGAACAGTATGATGTATGCCGCCGCACTTCGGAAAAACAAGATCCCGTTTGAACTGCATCTGTTTGAGACAGGCTGCCACGGTCTGTCCACCTCGGACGAGGTGACGCAGACAGAGCGCATGCCCGCAGATCCGGATGTCTCCGGTTGGATCCACTTCGCGGTCCGGTTCATCAAGCGCAGGATGGTCTGAACAAACAGCGCAGCCGCAGCCTTTTTCAAAAGGGCTGCGGCTGCGTTTGCGTCTGGAAGGGACAATGATTATTTTGCTTCGGCACGGAAGCTGTCCTTGAGCAGGACGCTGCGGTTGAAAACAAGGTGGTCTGCGCGGCAGTCACGGTTGTCCATGCAGAAATAGCCGACGCGCATGAACTGGAATCCCGGCGCAGTCTGCGCCGTGCGGCGTTCACCGCACGCGTCAAACTTCCGCGCTTTCTCCACAAGGGCGGCTTCTACCTTGCAGCCCTGCAAAACGGTCAGGGAATCTGGATTCAGACAGTCCAGGAAGTTTTTCTCTGGACCGTCCGGCTGCGCATCCAAGAAGAGGTTATCATACATGCGCACTTCGGCGTCCACGGCGGTCGCACAGTCGACCCAGTGCAGCGTTGCGCCCTTGACCTTCCGCCCGTCAGCGGGATCGCCTCCGCGGGAATCCGGATCGTATTCTGCGGTGATGGAGAGAACGTTTCCGTTTTCATCGGACTGGAAGCCGGTGCAGCGGATCAGATATGCACCCTTAAGGCGGCATTCCGGACCGTTCGGATACAGTCGCTTGTATTTCGGGACAGGCTCCGGAAGGAAATCATCTGCTTCGATCCAGATCTCGCGCGAGAAGGCAACGGTGTGCGTGCCGCATTCAGGGTGGACCGGATTGTTTTCCACTTCAAACTGTTCCGACTGTCCTTCGGGATAATTCGTGATGATGAGCTTCACGGGATGGAGCACAGCCATGGTACGTTCGGCGTGGTCATTCAGATCCTCGCGCAGGCAATGCTCCAGAAAGCTGTACTCGATGGTGGAGGTTACCTTGGAAACGCCGATGCGCTCACAGAAGGTACGGATGGCCTGGCTCGTGTAGCCACGGCGGCGCAGACCGCAGAGCGTAGGCATGCGCGGATCGTCCCATCCTGAGACACGGCCCGTTTCAACGAGTTGACGGAGCTTGCGCTTGGACATGACTGTATGGTCAATACCAAGTCGGGCAAACTCGATCTGACGCGGCTTGTGATAAGGAATGGAAACATTGGAAACGACCCAGTCGTAAAGGGGACGGTGCTCCTCATATTCCAGCGAGCAGAGAGAATGGGTGATCCCTTCGAGCGCGTCCTGGATAGGATGCGCAAAATCGTACATCGGGAAGATGCACCACTTCGTGCCCTGGCGGTGATGATTGATGTACCGGATGCGGTAGATGACAGGGTCGCGCATGTTGAAGTTGCCGGAGGCAAGGTCGATCTTCGCCCGCAGCGTGCGGCTGCCCTCAGGGAACTCGCCGTTTTTCATGCGTTCAAAGAGCGCAAGGTTTTCTTCGACAGAGCGGTCGCGGTAAGGGGAGACGGCAGGCTTGCCGATTTCACCGCGGTATGCGCGGAATTCCTCAGCAGTCAGATCGCAGACGTAGGCGAGTCCTTTTTTGATGAGCTCTACAGCATATTCGTAGTCTTTTTCAAAATAATCCGATCCATAAAAGAGGCGGTCGCCCCAATCGAAGCCAAGCCAGTGGATGTCGTCCTGGATCGCCTCGACATATTCCGTATCCTCTTTGGCGGGATTTGTATCGTCCATCCGCAGATTGCACAGGCCGCCGAAGTGCTCAGCGGTGCCGAAGTCGATGCACAGAGCCTTGCAGTGGCCGATGTGAAGATAGCCGTTCGGTTCGGGCGGAAACCGCGTATGGACGGTCTGCCCCGCAAACTGTCCGCCCGGCGCAAGATCTTCTTCAATGAAGCTTTCGATGAAATTTCTGCTTTCCAACGGCCTGCGTTCTTCTTCCATTGCTGTTTTCCTCCGGGTTCATTGATTGTTTCATTATATCCGATTTGGCGGACAAACGCAATTATCAATTCTGCAGTTTGTAAAAAATATGAAAACAATTTTGAAAAATTCAAATTGCCTCTTTTCAAGTCGGCAAAGATATTATAAAATAGATGGGAGCAAGTGAAAAGGGAGATTTCATGTTTATGAACGAACCGAAATACAAACGAGTCCTTCTGAAAATCAGCGGCGAGGCTCTTGCGGGCGATGCGCACCGCGGCCTGGATTTTGACGTCATCGGCGGCGTGTGCGATGTAATCAAGCAATGTGTGGATCTTGGCGTGCAGGTTGGGATCGTTGTCGGCGGCGGAAATTTCTGGCGCGGCATCAAGGACGGCGGCGACCGCATGGAGCGCACGCGCGCAGACCATATGGGAATGCTTGCCACGGTCATCAATTGTCTCGCATTGGCCGACTGCCTGGAACAGCGCGGCGTGCAGGTCCGCGTACAGACCGCCATCGAGATGAGTGCGATCGCTGAGCCCTATATCCGCGGCCGTGCGATCCGCCATCTGGAAAAAGGCCGCGTGGTCATCTTTGGCTGCGGCACCGGCAACCCGTTCTTCTCCACGGATACTGGCGCGGTGCTCCGCGCTGCGGAGATCTGCGCGGATGCGATCCTGTTGGCCAAGAATATCGACGGTGTTTACAGCGCGGACCCCGCCAAGGATCCCAACGCCGTTCGCTTTGATGCCATCACATACGATGAGGTGCTTGCGCGGCACCTGGCGGTGATGGACTCCACTGCAACGTCCCTGTCTATGGATAATCATATTCCCGTTCAGGTCTTCGCCCTGAAGGACCCGCAGAACATTCTGCGCGTCGTGATGGGCGAGCCGATCGGTACGATTGTGAAGGAGGAGCTTTAACATGGAAGAACTGAAGGAATACCAGCGTAAAATGGAAAAAACTCTGGAGGTCCTTGCCTCCGACTTCGCCGCGGTCCGTGCCGGCAGAGCCAACGCACAGGTGCTCGACCGCATTTCGGTGGAGTATTACGGCCAGCCGACCCCGCTCAATCAGGTCGGCACAATCTCCTCGCCGGATCCCCGTACACTCATCATCCAGCCATGGGACGGATCTCTGCTCAAGGGCATCGAAAAGGCGATCCAGGTCTCAGATCTCGGTATCAATCCGCAGAATGACGGTCGAGTAATCCGTCTTGTGTTTCCGCAGCTGACGGAGGAGCGCCGCAAGGATCTGACAAAACAGGTCCGCAAATACAGCGAGGACTCCAAGGTCGCCATCCGCAACGTTCGCCGTGACGCGGTCGATTTCGCCAAGAAAGCCCAGAAAAAGGGCGATATGACAGAGGACGAAGAAAAGAAGGCGGAAAAAGACATCCAGGAAATGACCGACAAGTATATCAAAAAGGTCGACGAGATGTGCGCAAAGAAGGAAAAGGAACTCATGGAGATCTGATCCATTCCAGAATACTGAACGGACAAAGGCCGCCGTTGGCGGCCTTTGCTATGAGAGCGAGGGACAAATGGCACGTATTTCCAAAAGCAAAAATAACGCTGCGGAAATCCCGCAGCACATCGCCATCATCATGGATGGAAACGGGCGCTGGGCAACCCGCCGTGCGCTGCCGCGGAACGCCGGTCATGCGGCTGGGAGTGAGACGTTTCGCCGCATCGCAACATACTGCCGTTCCATTGGCGTAAAGTATCTGACGGTCTTTGCGTTTTCAACGGAAAACTGGAAGCGCTCAGCCGAGGAAGTGCAGGGGATCATGCAGCTGTTTGACAAATACCTGCACGAAGCGATCGAAGAAATGGCGCGCGATCAGATCCGTCTGCGCGTGCTGGGGGATCTCACGCGCATTTCTCCGGAGCTGCGCGCGCTTATTGAGCAGACGGACGAAATCTCGCAGGAGTATGAAGGCTTTCAGGCAAACATCTGCATCAATTATGGCGGACGTGACGAAATCGTGCATGCGGCGCGCGCGTTTGCCAGGGACTGTGCAGACGGCCGGCGTACCCCGGAAGACTTGACGGAAGCCATGTTTTCCGGTTATCTTTATACAGAAGGGATCCCGGACCCGGATCTGATCATCCGTCCGTCGGGAGAGATCCGCATTTCCAATTTTCTTCTGTGGCAGTCTGCCTACTCGGAATATTATTTCACAGATGTGCTCTGGCCGGATTTTGATGAAGCTGAGCTTGACCGTGCGATCGAGTCCTATCACCGCCGGGAGCGCCGCTATGGAGGTGCGCAATGAAACAGCGTCTGCTTGTGGCCGCAGTGGGTGTGCCGCTCCTGCTTGTCATTTTTCTTGTTCTTCCGCCTGCTGCGACAACAGTCTTGACGGCAGCAATCGCCGTGATCGCCTGCTATGAGCTTCTGCACACAGCTGCAAAGGACTGCCCGCCGGCCGTATATGCGGTCTGCATGCTCTGCGCGGCCTTTCAGGCTGCAGCCGTGCATATGGGCGGCAATTGGTGGCTGCATGCGACGTGGCTGCTGCTGATGATGCTCTGCGCATTCTGCGTAGCGCGGTACGGAACGGAGGGCGCCATGTCGTTCCGCTCCGCTGCGGTCGCTATACTTGGCGGCAGCGTGTTTCCCATGATGTATGCCTGCATTGCACGCGTGCGCCTGGATCCGGATGCCGGACGTGCTTACGTTCTCATGCCGTTTGTGATCGCGTTCCTGGGCGATACGTTCTCCATGCTCGGCGGCATGCTGCTCGGGAAGAAAAAGTTTGCGCCGCGCGTCAGTCCGAACAAAACATGGGCAGGCTTTTTTGCAGGACCTGTGGGCAGTGCGCTTGGCATGCTCGCACTGGCATTGATTGCCTCTGCATACGGTGCTTCAATGCCGGTGCTGCCTGCGTGTCTGCTCGGAGCTGCAGCCAATCTGTTTGGACAGCTTGGAGATTTGACGATGTCTCTTGTCAAGCGTGAAGCCGGCGTGAAGGATTACAGCAGACTGTTCCTGACGCATGGCGGTATGCTGGACCGGTTTGATTCTACGCTGTTCATCGCGCCCGTTGTCTATTTTGCCGTCCATTTCGGCATATTCGGAGGTTTGTCTTGACAAAAACCATCACCGTCCTCGGCTCGACCGGCTCAATCGGCCGGCAGACGCTGGACGTTGCAGCAGAGCTTGGTCTTTCCATTGCTGCCCTGGCGGCAGACCGGAATGTTGAGCTTATGGAGACGCAGTGCCGTAGATTCCGTCCGCGCCTGGCCGCTATGACGGATCTTCATGCCGCGGAGGAATTAAAAACACGTCTTGCGGATATGAATACAACAGTCCTTGCCGGGGAGCAGGGCGTTGTGGAGGCCGCATCTGTTCAAGAGGCCGCAACGGTCGTTGTGGCTGTGACAGGATTTGCCGCGCTCCGGCCCACGCTTGCGGCCATTCGGGAAGGAAAGCGGATAGCACTGGCCAACAAGGAGACCATGGTCTGTGCCGGACATCTGATGCAGCAAGAAGCAAAGAAGCATGGCGCAGAGATCATTCCGGTCGATTCGGAACACTCTGCGATTTTCCAGTGCCTCATGGGCTGTCGGGACAGAGCTCAGGTCCGTAGGCTCATTCTGACCTGTTCCGGAGGCCCGTTTTACGGGAGGACGCGAGAAGCGCTCACGTCTGTCCGTGCGGAGGATGCGCTCTGTCACCCCACATGGCGCATGGGCGCAAAAATCACCATCGATTGCGCAACGCTTATGAACAAGGGACTTGAGATCATAGAGGCCATGCGTCTGTTTTCTCTGCCGTTGGGAAAGATCGATGCAGTGATTCACCGGCAGTCTGTTGTTCATTCGCTTGTGGAATTCTGTGACGGCGCCGTTCTTGCGCAGCTTGGCACGCCTGATATGCGTATCCCAATCGGCCTTGCCATCAGCTATCCGGACCGCGTTCAAAACCCTGCGCCTGCGCTCGACCTGCTGTCCTGCGGCCCGCTGACCTTCGCGCCCATCGATGAAACGGTATTCCCGTGCTTCCGTCTTGCAAAACAGGCGGCTATCAGCGGCGGGACGGCCTGTACCCATCTCAATGCTGCAAACGAAGCGGCTGTTGCCGGGTTCCTGGCCGGAAAGATCGGGTTCTATGAGATCGCGGAGGCCGTTGCGGATGCGCTCACACTTCCGTCTGATCCAGAGCCCTCGCTGGAGGACATTATCGAGGCGGACCGTTCGACCCGCGCATACATACGGGAGCGGTATGCTCTTGCATAGCGACGTATTATCTTTTCTTTGGGTGATTTCATGTATATTCTGATAGCAATTCTGTTTTTCGGTTTCCTGATCTTTGTCCACGAGCTTGGCCATTTTCTGACGGCCAAGGCGCTGGATGTTCAAGTGAATGAGTTTTCGATCTGTATGGGACCGGCCATTTTCAAAAAACAGCGCGGTGAGACGCTTTACGCTCTGCGTGCGATCCCGATTGGCGGCTACTGCGCCATGGAAGGCGAAGACAGTGAAAGCGAGAATCCGCGCGCCTTCACGTCAAAGCCCGTGTGGCGCAGGCTCATCATTCTGTGTGCCGGTTCTTTTATGAACTTTGTGGCGGGACTTCTGATCCTTCTGATCGTCTATTCCAGTGTTGCCGGATTTTCCACGGCGCGCATCAGCGGTTTCTTTGACGGGTGTCCGCTGGAATCGGAAGAGGGGCTCCATGTGGGCGACGAGCTTTATCGCATCGACGGCCGCCGGGTGTATATCTATTCCGATGTCGGCATGCTCCTGGCCCGCAACACAACCGGTGTGTTTGACCTTACGGTGAAGCGTGACGGCAGACTGGTTGAACTGAAGGAGTTTCCCATGCAGCTGCAGCTCTACGAGATCGACGGCGAGCAGCAGTACAAATACGGGCTATACTTTGGCGTAGAGGAAAAGAACGTCTCGACACTTCTGAAAAATACATGGAATACGGCTGTCGATTTTGTCCGCATCGTCTGGATGAGCCTGGGCGATCTTGTGCGCGGCATGGTTTCCGTGCAGGATATGTCCGGCCCGGTCGGCATCGTTTCGGTCATGACTGAGACCGGACGCAGCGCCGAGACTGTGCAGGAAGGGGTCCTGAACGTGCTGTATCTCGGCGCGCTCATTGCGATCAACCTTGCGGTGATGAATCTTCTTCCGCTGCCTGCACTGGACGGAGGACGCATCTTCCTGCTGCTTGTGACGTCGGCTTTTACGTCTGTCACAAAGAAGAAAATCCCGTCGAAATATGAAGGCTATATCCATGCGGCAGGTATGGTCCTGCTGCTTGCGCTCATGGCGTTTATCACGTTTAAGGACATCTGGAAGCTGGTGCGATGATGGAACGAAAGATGACACGAAGAATCATGGTCGGCGGCGTCGCTGTCGGCGGCGGAGCGCCGATCAGCATCCAGTCGATGCTCAATACCAAAACGACAGATGTGGAAGGTTCTCTTGCACAGCTGCGGAAGCTTGAAGAAGCTGGATGCCAGATCGCGCGTCTGGCCGTTCCGGATCAGGAAGCTGCGGAATCGTTTCGCACCATCGCTTCCAAGTCACCGCTTCCGCTTGTTGCGGACATCCATTTTGATTATCGTCTTGCGATTCTTGCAGCTCAGAACGGTGCAAGCAAGATCCGCATCAATCCCGGGAACATCGGAGGAGAGGACCGCGTTCGCGCAGTCGCTGAAGCGTGCAGGGAGCGCCATATCCCGATCCGCATCGGCGTCAACGGAGGCAGTCTCGACAGGGCGCTGCTTGAAAAATACGGTCATCCGACGCCGGAAGCGCTGGTGGAAAGTGCGTTTTCCCACATCAGGCTTCTGGAACAATTTGACTTTACAGACATCTGCGTCTCCATGAAGTCCAGCTCTGTCCCGCTCATGATGCAGGCGGCCATGTTGTTTTCTGAACAGTCGGACTATCCGCTCCATCTTGGCGTTACAGAAACGGGAACTGCTTACATGGGCACGGTCAAATCCGCAATGGGGATCGGAGGGCTGCTCTGTATGGGCATTGGGGATACGATCCGTGTTTCCCTGACGGCTGACCCTGTGGAGGAGATCCGTGCTGCGCAGGCGATCCTGCGGGCAGCCGGCGTCCGCAGGGAGGGCGTCAACATCATTTCCTGCCCGACCTGCGGCCGGACGCGCATCGATCTGATCGGCCTTGCGCAGCGTGTGGAAAAAGCTTTGGCCGAGTGCAGAAAACCGCTGACTGTGGCAGTGATGGGCTGCGTGGTCAACGGCCCGGGAGAAGCCCGGGAGGCGGACATCGGCATCGCAGGAGGCGAGGACTGCGGGATTCTTTTCGTGAAGGGAAAGCAGATCAAAAAGCTGCCGTATAACGAACTGCTGCCGGCACTGCTGGAGCAGATCGAACGAATGTGAGTGAGCCATGGATCAAATCTACATACAGGAGCTTTTCCCCGGCTTTGAGCCGGATGACCCGCTCCGGAGCATCGTACAGAGCCTGGTCGTCTGCCACGCGGACGTCGACCGGGCTTCCCGTGTTGTACGCCTGGACTGCACTTCAGAGCATTATTGTCCGGAAAAAAGCCTGCGCGAGCTCTCCGATGCGATCGCGCGTATCTTTCGCCTGAAAAAGCTGGAGCTTGCTGTGCATTATCCGCCCTCAGAGCTCCCAAATATGGATTTTACAGATCTTGCAGACACATTTATTCGCATGTATTCTCCCGCTGCAGCGATCCTGGCCGGAGCGGAGTATTCGTATGAGAATGGAGTTTTGACGATCCGCCTGCGCGCGAACGGAAAGGACGCGCTTGCGCCGCATCTTGCAAAAGTGGAGCACGATCTTTCAGACCGCTTTGGCACGCATTGCCAGATTCGTGTGGAGGCGGCAAATACACTGGAGGGACGCGCGCTTTTTGACGAGACCGCACGAATCCGTGACGAGGCGCTGAAGCATGCGCCGCAGATCGCTCAGCCGGCCGCACAGAAGGCCCAGAAGGGTCCTGCAGCCTCGGATCCTGGCGGCGCTCTGTTTTATGGCCGTCCGTTCAGCGGAAAGCCGGTCAAAATGAACGAGCTTACGCTCGATATGTTCCGTGTGGTCGTGGAGGGGAAGGTTTTTGCCGTCAACCACCGGGAGCTCAAAAAACGAGGCGCCTGGGTCGTCAGCTTTGACATGACCGACTATGCAAGCTCGGTCCGCGTCAGCCAGTTTCTGGAGGACGCCAAGGCGAAGCCGATCCTGGAGCGCGTGCATCCCGGCATGTGGCTGCGCGTGCAGGGTAAAATCTCGTTTGACCGCTATGAAAACGAGATGGTCCTGCAGCCGAACGCCATGGAGGAGATCGCGGCGCCTGTCCGTACGGACTGCGCAGAGGAAAAGCGTGTGGAGCTGCACCTGCACACGACCATGTCCTCCATGGACGCCCTGACTGTGACGTCTGATGCCGTCAAGCGCGCTGCCGCGTGGGGACACCGCGCCATTGCCATCACTGACCATGGCGGCGCACAGTCCTTCCCGGATGCCATGAAAGCCGCATCCAAGGCAAAAGTCGCCGGGACG
>CADCOJ010000023.1 GCA_902803075.1 Oscillospiraceae bacterium
GCGCCCTGTCAGCGGGGCAGGCGCGCATACAGAAGCTGCGCGGCCAGGCCCGTAAAGAGGCCCGTGAGGATGCCGGAGATCAGCAGCACCGGGCCGTAATACCACACGGCCCAGGTCCGGAGCACGGCCGCGGCAGCCAGAAGCTGGCCCAGGTTGTGCGCCATGGCGCCCACGGCGCTCACGGCCCAGATCTGCCGCGGGGTCACAAGGCGGCGCAGGCCCAGCGACACCAGCCAGCACAGCAGCCCGCCGCTCAGGCTGTAAAGCAGCGCCATGAGCTGCCCGGAAAAAACGCTCCCCAGGATCACCCGCGCCAGAAGGATCAGCAGCGCGTCCAGCGGCCCCAGGGCAAACAGCGCCCAGACCGTGACGATGTTCGCCAGCCCCAGCTTGACGCCGGGGATGGGCGCGAGGGGCGGCAGCTGCGCCTCCACAAGAAAGATGGTCAGCGCGATGGCCGTGAGCAGCGCCATGCGCGCGATACGCCGTGCATCCATGGGCCGCCTCCTATCGTGCGACCGCGTCGACGTCCGGCGCGCCGGCTTCCAGGCGGATGGTGAGCCTGGCGGGCAGGCAGACGATGGGCCGGACGCCCGTCCCGATCCAGCCCGTGCGGACGCAGGTCTGATCCGGGCAGTTGGCCTGCACGACGCGGATGCGCCCCGGCTCCACCTCCACGGTGTTCTCGTGGCCGTGCGCGTCGGTGACGGTGAAGCGGAAGGGCTCCCGCACCCGGCTGAGGTCGACGGTGCGGATGCACACGCCGTCCTGATAGACGCGGGCGACGCATCCGCCCTGCGCGCGCGCCAGCAGCGCCGCCGCCAGCGCCAGCACGGCCAGCAGGCCCGCCAGCGCCAGCGCCCATGTTTTATTCTTCCCTGCCAATGACCGTAAGCTCTGCATGTGTGTAAGCTCCCATGGGGGTGAAGCGGTCCGCCGCGCCCTCGGTGACCAGGATGTTTCTGTTTTCGTCGATGAGGATGCACTCGAACCCGCCGTGGGCGCGCCACCAGTCCGCGGCCCGCTCCGGGCCCATGACGAACAGCGCCGTGCTCAGCAGGTCGCCCGTCAGCGCATCCGGGCAGAGAACGGTGACGGACAGCAGCCCGGCCTTTGCCGGGCGGCCCGTGGAGGGGTCGAGGATGTGCCAGCAGACGGCGCCGTCCTCCGCGATGAAATACCGCTCGTAGCCGCCGGAGGTGCAGATGCTCCCCGGCCCGCAGGCGATCACCCCGGCATAGGCCGCGGGATCCTCCGGATCCTGCACGGCGATGCGCCAGTCGGAGCCGTCGGGCTTGCGCCCGGTGAGGCAGATGGTGCTGCTGCCCAGATCGAGCATTGCGGCGCGCACGCCGCGCCGGGCCAGAAGCTCCGCGGCCAGCGCGCCCGCATAGCCCTTGGCCGCCGCGCCGAGATCCAGCTCGGCGCCCGGCGGGAGCGTGACGGTGCGGGCGTCCGCATCCAGCGTGACGGCGCTGCAGTCCACAAGCGGCAGCAGGCGCGCAAGCTCCTCCGGGTCCGGGACGCGGTAATCGCCCGTGGTGAAGCCCCAGGCGCGGCTGACGGGATAGAGCGTGACGTCCAGCGCGCCGCGCGTCCCGGCGCAGAAGTCCAGCGTGCGGGACAGGAGCGTGAAGGCGTCCCCGCTCAGGGCGGTGGGCGCGCCGTCTGCATGGTTGACGGCCCAGATCTCGCTGCCGGGATCGGTGACGGACAGCTGCCCGTCCAGCCGCTGCAGCATGGCGGACAGCTCCGCCAGCGCAGCCTCCGCCTCCGGGCCCCAGGCGCGCAGGTGCATATAGGTGTCCATGGCGAAGAGCTCCGTCTCCGCCGGGCGGGACTGCGCCGCGCCCGGACCGGCACAGCCGGCCAGGAGCAGCAGGCACAGGCAAAGCGCGGCGGCACGGCGCGCAGGGGCATGTACGGTGCGTTCCACGCCGGCGTTCGCCTCCTTTTTCTGCGCGGGTGTATGGAAAAATCATAGCAAGCGGCCGCGCGAATGTCAAGCGGCGGGCCGGGCTCGGCGGGGCGCGAAGAATATTTTCCGAAATCTGAAGACTTTTCGGATTTTTATGGTATACTGTAAGCAACATACGGCAGCGCCGGAAAGGAGACGAAGCGCCATGGAACCGGAGGAACTGATCGTGGCAGGGGACGACCTGGTGGCGGAGGTGGTGAACCTCTACCCCGAGGCGGAGGAATATCTGCAGTCGCTGGGGATGCACTGCGTGGGCTGCGCGGCCGCGCAGATGGAGACCATGCAGGAGGCATGCCGCGCGCACGGGCTCAGCACGGCCAGGGTGCTGATCGAGCTCAACCGGCGCATCACGGGCGCGGACGGGCCGTAAGCGTCCGTCTGCGCGCAGGCATACAGAAAAAACAGTGAGGAGCGTATCATGCTGGAACTGAACAACGTGTCCTTCCGGGTGGAGTCGGAGGGACAGCAGAAGCAGATCATCCGCGGCGTCAGCCTCCGCGTGCCGGACGGCAGTCTCGTGGTCATCACGGGGCCCAACGGCGGCGGCAAATCCACGCTGGCGCGGCTGATCGCCGGGATCGAGCGTCCCATCGCAGGGCAGATCCTGCTCGACGGGGCGGACATCACCGAAACGACCATTACCGAGCGCGCCCGGCTCGGCATCGGCTTTGCCTTTCAGCAGCCGGTGCGGTTCAAGGGCATCCGCGTGCTGGATCTGATCCGCATCGCGGCGGGCAAACGGCTCTCCGCCACGGATGCGTGCAGCTATCTCTCGGCGGTGGGGCTGTGCGCCCGCGAATACATCGACCGCGAGGTCAACGCCAGCCTCTCCGGCGGCGAGCTCAAGCGCATCGAGATCGCAACCGTGCTTGCGCGCGGCACGAAGCTCTCCGTGTTCGACGAGCCGGAGGCCGGCATCGACCTGTGGAGCTTCCAGAACCTGATCGGCGTGTTTGAGGATCTGCGGCGCACCATCACGGACAGCTCCATCCTCATCATTTCCCACCAGGAGCGCATCTTAAACATCGCGGACGAGATCGTCGTGATCCGCGACGGCGTGGTGGCCAGACAGGGCACCAAAGACGAGGTCTATCCGCAGCTGGTCGGCACGCCGTCCGCCGTGGAAGACTGCATCAAGAGGGGGCCCGGCAAGACAGAAGGAGGCGCGCAGTGAGCGAGCAGCAGAATCAGACACAGAAACCGTTTTCGTTTCAGTTCAATACAAAATTTGACGAGATCCAGAAGCGCCTGCTGATGGAGGTGGCGGACCTGCACGCGGTGCCGGAGGGCGCCTACAACATCCGCTCCAACAGCCAGATGGCGGGACGCGCGTCCACGGCCAACATCGAGATCGTCTCCAAGACGGACGTGAGCGGCATGGACATCTACATTAAGCCCGGCACCAAAAACGAGAGCGTGCACATCCCCGTGGTGATGACGCAGACCGGCTTAAAGGAAGTGGTCTACAACGATTTCCACATCGGCGAGGACGCGGACGTGGTGATCGTGGCGGGCTGCGGCATCGACAACTGCGGCAGCCAGGATTCCGAGCACGACGGCATCCACCGCTTTTACGTGGGAAAGAACGCGAAGATCA
>CADCOJ010000024.1 GCA_902803075.1 Oscillospiraceae bacterium
CGAAGCCTACAAGATCTCCGACCTGTTCTTTGTCGCCAGCAAGGGCGCGGGCGAAAAGTCCTTTGAGTACATTGCCTACAACAAGGAGGGCAACGTCATCGCCTTCGGCATCGTGCGCATCGGCTCCGGCGCGGACATCGAGTACACCACGTCCATCGGCTCCACCGTCCGCTTCAAGGAATCCGATTTCTATAACTTCGTTTACAGTGCCGCCAACAGCAGGAACCTCAGCTATGTCTGCTTCGATGTTTCTGCCGCGAAGGTCTCCTACGCGGGCAAATCCGTGGATCTGGGCAGCTATGAGAGCTCCTTCGGCGCGTTCTACACCTCGTCCACGCAGAAGAGCCGTCTCTATTCCAGCGACCGCTGCTATTATAAGGCGACCTCCCTGCAGACCGCGCTGGGCAGCATCACCTATGCCCCCGGCTCCTACACGAAGGAGTACACCGTCATTCTCCCGTTCACCGCATATTACGAGACCAGCGCTTCCACGACGCTGTTCGCGGTCGACGGCTATGTGTACATCTATGTGAACACCAACGATACGATCACCATGGTCGGCGGCCAGCTTTCCAGCGCTGCGGCGGCCAAGACCGTCTCCCAGGCCTATGCGAACGCTGACTACGTCACCTTCACGCTCCCGGCGAGAGACGAGGGCACGCTCTGCTATAACTTCCGCACCATCGTCCGCCAGAACTACGCGCGCGTCGCCTCGACCGACAAGTTCTATCTGAACGACACCAAGCAGTACATGATCGACGACGTCTTCTTCCTGCCGGCAGCCGACTGCGCCAGCACCATCCGCATCGGCTATACCGCGTATGACGCCAGCGGCAGCAAGCTGGGCACGGGCTATCTCCCCGTGAACATCGTCAAGACGGCGGATTCCCGTGTGTTCAGCGACGTCACCTCCAAGACCTGCGGCAGCTGGGCTGCGGACTCGGTGGATTTCATGAACTACTACGGCCTGGTCAAGGGCGTCTCCGCGAACCGCTTCAACTATGGCGGCAACATGACGCGCGGCGACTTTGTCCTGATCCTCTACCGCTATGCGGGCGAGCCGACCGTTGCGGCCAGCACCAACCCGTTCCGCGACGTCACCACGAAGGATTATTACCATGACGCAGTTGTCTGGGCCTATCGCACCGGCGTCGTCACCGGCACGAGCAACACGACGTTCAGCCCGAAGGGCTTCATCACCCGCGAGCAGATCGCCGCGATCCTCTACCGCATGACGGAAAGCCCCAGCGGCTCGTCGAGCCTGACTGGCTTTGCGGATTACAGGAACGTCAGCGCATACGCTGAGAAGGCCATGAGCTGGGCAGTCGGCAACGGCTATGTCAAGGGCTCCGGCCGCAACCTGAACCCGAAGAGCAATGCCACCCGCGCGGAAGTGGTCGTGATGCTCCACCGCTTCCTCACAAAGTAACGAAAGCAACCGAACAGAACGGCACCGCCCGCTGCTTTTCGCAGCGGGCGGTGCTTTTGTCGCGGTGGTTATTTTTCTGCGTGCAGCACGGCGTCGTAGAGCAGATTGCGGGCAAGCCCGGTCTGTTCCGCGATCCGGCGGACGGCGTCCTTGGTGGAAAGCCCTGCCGCCTTCTGTTCCAGAACGAGCGAAACGGCATCTTCCATGGTGCAGGGCTGTTCAGCCGCCTCCTGCGCTCCCTCCACGATGAGCACGAACTCGCCGCGGGGCGGCGTTTCCTGATAGAACTCTTCCGCCTCGCCCAGCGTCATCCGCAGCGCCTCCTCGTGGATCTTCGTCAGCTCGCGGCACAGGCAGATGCGCCGCCCGGAGCCAAAGACAGCGGCAAGATCATGCAGCGTGTTCTGCAGCTTGTGCGGCGCTTCATAAAAGATCATGGTCCGGCGCTCGCTCCGGAGCATATCCAGATGCTCCTGGCGGCTTTTTCGGTTGACGGAGAGGAAGCCCTCGAAGCAGAAGCGCCCCGTGGGCAGGCCGGAGATACTGAGCGCTGTGATGAGCGCGCAGGGGCCGGGGATCGCGCAGACCGGAATGCCTGCCTGCGCGCACAGCCGCACCAGATCCTCCCCTGGATCGGAGATGGCCGGCGAGCCTGCATCAGTCACAAGCGCGCAGCTCTCACCCGCAAGGATCCGCGCGGTGAGCTTCGGGCCGCTCTCCGCCTTGTTGTGTTCATGATAGCTCACGAGCGGCTTCCGGATCCCGAGATGATTGAGCAGGCGCAAGCTGACCCGCGTGTCCTCGCAGGCGATGAAATCCGCCTGAGCGAGCGTCTGCGCACAGCGCGGGGAGATGTCGCTGAGATTGCCGATCGGCGTCGGCACAAGAAATAACGTACCTGGCATAAGCAACTCCTATCGATGATAGATCCGCTGATATTCCGGCGATTCGCTTCCGTCTGCAAGGAAGAGGATCAGATCCTGCTGGATCTCCAGCCCGGGCCTTCCGCCCAGGCGGGCTTCTGTCAGCATGAGACTCACGGATGTGTCCGGCCTGTGGCGGACGAAACGGATCCGTTTCGGCTCCAGCCGTTCGCCGCGCAATGCGCAGACCAGATCGGCCAGACGATCCGGCTTGTGGACAAGGAAGCACCGCCCGCCCCAGCGCAGCGCACGCGCTGCCGCCCGGCAGACGTCCGCAAGCGTGCACTGCAGCTCGGTCCGTGCGACACGGCGCGCCTCCTGCGCCGCCGTCTTTCCGGCGGCGGAGGGGAAGTAGGGCGGATTGCAGACCACGGCGTCGAACCCGGACGCGGGAACGGCGGACGGGTCGCGCAGATCGCCGCAGACGACCGTCATGCGTTCAGACAGTCCGTTCTCCCGGACGTTTTTATCGGCCTGTCCCGCAGCCTCCGGCTGCAGTTCAAGGCCCATCACGCGGAGCGTCGGGTCTGCGCCGAGCAGCAGAAGGCCCAGCGCGCCGCAGCCGCACCCGAGATCAAGCACGCGGCTTCCCGGGCGGATGCGGCAGAAATCGGCCAGCGCCATAGAGTCTGTCCCGAGCCGGAACTGCTCGGAGCAGACCTCCATGCGGATATGGCCATACAGAAGCTCGTGCATCTTACACCTCTTTGCAAGCGGTAACGGAAAGAAAAGCTGCCTGTGCAGATGGCTGCACAGGCAGTTTCTTTTTGTGTTCTTACTGCTGGCTGATTGCCTCGTTCGGGCACGCCGCTGCGCAGGAGCCGCACTCAACGCACTGATCCGCGTCGATCACATAGCGGTCTTCACCCTCAGTGATGATGCCGAGCGGGCAGGTGTCCGCGCAAAGGCCGCACTTGACACAATCTTCACCAATAAAATAAGCCATTCAAAGCACCTCCATCCAATATGGTACGTTCATCATAGCACATATTTTTCAAAATGCAAACAAAATAATATGAACTTTCCATGAAATCGTATTTTCCGGGTGCGGCGTATAAAAGCCGCGCGGCATGTCGAGACTTTCCAGCACAGGAGATGATGGAATGAGACGGCCACAGTATTCCCGGCAGCTGCGCCTGCTGATGGAACGGGCGCAGACATGCGCGGCGGAGCTTACGGCAGGCTATACCGGCACGGAGCACCTGCTGCTTGCACTTCTGCAGGAGGCGGAGCTTCCGGCCAGCCGTATCCTGACGGCCTGCGGCGCGCGGGAGCAGGCAGTACGCTGCGCGATCCAGCGCGGGCGGTCATTCACGGGCGTCCGGGGCGGATGGAGCCGGGAGGCAAAGGAACTCCTTTCACATGCGCGGCGGGAGGCCGGGCGCCTGCGCGCCGGCAGCACGGAGCCGGAGCATCTGCTGCTTGCGCTGGCAAGGACGGAGGGCTGCGCCGCATCAAAGCTCCTTGCGCAGGCCGGCGTGGATGCAGACCTCGTGTTTTCCGGCGCTTATGAGCGCCTTCAGACGCAGAAAGAACAGACAAGGAGGCAGGTCCCGATGAAGCTGCTGGATCAGTTTTGTGAGGATATGGTGGAACGCGCGGCGCAGACGCCGCCGGTCGTGGGCAGGGAGCGTGAGCTGCGGCAGCTGATGCAGGTCCTTGCGCGAAAAGGAAAAAACAACCCCGCGCTCATCGGTGAACCCGGCGTCGGAAAGACGGCTGTGGTGGAGGCGTTTGCCAAACGTCTGGCATCGGGGGATGTGCCGCAGACCCTGCGCGGCAGACGATTGCTGAGCCTCAGCCTGGCGGACGTCCTTGCCGGGACAAAATACCGCGGCGAGTTTGAAGAACGCGTTCGGGACATCCTGCGGGAGATCCGGGGCTGCGGGGACGTCATTCTGTTCATTGATGAAATGCATACCATTGCCGGCGCGGGCGGCGCGGAGGGCGCCATCGATTGCGGAAATCTTCTCAAGCCTGCCCTCAGCCGCGGGGAGCTGCAGCTCATCGGCGCGACGACGGTGGAGGAGTATCGGAAACATATCGAAAAGGACCCGGCGCTGGAGCGGCGCTTCCGGCCGCTCATAATCTGCGAGCCGGACATGCAGACTGCGGCGCAGATGCTCCGCGCGCAGCGCCCGGCACTGGAAAAGCATCATGGCCTGCGCATCACCGACCAGGCGGTCGATGCTGCGGTGGAGCTTTCCGTACGCTATGTGGCGGACCGCTTCCTGCCGGACAAGGCGCTGGAGCTCCTGGATGAGACGGCTGCGCGCGTGTGGCTTTCCGGCCCGGCCGAAGCTGCGGCACGCCATGCGCGCGAGGAGCAGACGCTCCGCCTTGCGCTGGAACGTGCGGTGCTCCGGCATGAGACGGAGCGGGCCGAGGCGCTGCGCAGCACGCTGGGAATGCTCGGGAGCAGGCGGACAGAGACCGTGACGGGCGCAGACGTGGCCGACGCCGTCTCCGAGCGGACGGGAATTCCGGCCGGAACGGTCTGCAGTTCGGAACGGGAGCGCCTGCTCGGTCTGCAGCAGACGCTCGCGCAGCATGTGATCGGCCAGCCGGAGGCTGTCCAGGCGGTGTCGACGGCGATCCTGCGCGGCAGGACCGGCCTTGCGGACGGACGCAGGCCTGCCGCGTCCTTGCTGCTGACAGGGCCGACGGGCGTGGGAAAGACGGAGCTTTGCAAACAGCTGGCGCTTCATGTGTTCGGGAGCGCTGAGGCGCTCGTGCGCGTGGATATGACGGAGTATATGGACAGGGTCAGCGCAACGCGCCTGATCGGTGCGCCGCCCGGCTATGTGGGTTACGAGCAGGGCGGGACGCTCACGGAAAAGGTGCGGCGCAGGCCATACTGCGTAGTCCTGTTTGACGAGCTGGAAAAGGCGCACCGCGACGTGACCGGCCTTCTGCTGCAGATCCTGGACGACGGTATCCTGACCGACAGCCTCGGGCGGACGGTCTCCTTCCGCCACACCATCGTCATCATGACGTCCAACCTGACGGGGGAGCAGAACGGACGCCAGGGCCTCGGCTTTACGCCTGCGGACGAGACGGAGCGCGCGCAGCGCGCCCTGCGTGAGGCGTTCAGCCCGGAATTTCTCGGACGCATCGACTGCATCACGACCTTCCGTCCGCTTACGGAGCAGGTGCTGGCCGCAATCGCCGGGCTGCAGCTCGGGGAGGTTTGCGCCCGCTGCCGCAGCCAGGGACTCACGCTGGAGATCGGCGCAGGCGTCGCGGAGCATCTTGCCGCCCGGTGCGTCCGGCAGCCCGGCGGTGCGCGCAGCCTGCGCCACGAGATCCAGCGGCGCGTCGAAGGCCCGGCGGCAGAGCTCTGCCTGCGGCATCCCTCTGCACAGCGCCTGTGCGCACGGATGGAGCACGGTGTGCTCTGCGTCAGCATGGCGGGGGCGGAGCCCGGCGCAGTTCCTGCCGATTTATTAAAACAAACGTTCAAAAATGCGGATTTGCAGGCGTTTTGAATGAAAAAGCCACGCTTCCTGCGAAATTTTTTTTCAAAAAAGGGTTGCATTTTATGTTAACAGAACGTATTATATAAGTGAAGTGGAGCAAAGTGGAGCCATGTGGAACAATAATGGAGCAAAGGAGGCGCCAAGTGCATGTACGGGAAGTATAAACACACAGTCGATGCCAAGGGACGCCTGTTTGTTCCGGCCAAGCTCCGCGAGGAGCTGGGCGATGCGTTCTATGTTACGCTCGGGCTCGACCACTGCCTGTCCGTCTATACCGAGGCGGGCTGGCAGAGCATTCTTGACAAATACAACGCGCTTCCCATCGCGCAGGCGCGGAAGATGCGTTTTCTGTTCGCCAATGCCGCCAAATGCGAGCCCGACAAGCAGGGCCGCTTCCTGATCCCCGCGGAGCTTCGGCAGTACGCCGGTCTCAGCCAGGACGTCACCTTCATCGGACAGGGCGCCCACGCGGAGATTTGGGACAGCGACGCCTATGACGCGCTCGAGCGCTCGTTGCTCACGCCGGAGAATCTCGCTGCGGTCATGGAGGAGCTTGGCTTCTGATGCAGTTCTCACACCAGTCTGTTCTGCTTGCAGAGACCGTTGACGCCCTCAATATCCGCCCGGACGGGATCTATCTCGACGGGACGCTTGGCGGCGCCGGCCACTCTCTGCAGATCTGCCGCAGCCTGACAACGGGCAGGCTCATCGGCGTCGACCGGGATATGGTCGCGCTGGAGGCGGCAAAGTCGCGCCTGCGGCGCCATGCAAAAAAAGTGACGCTTGTGCACGATAATTTTGAAAATGTCGGCGCGATCCTGACGGCCCTGGGCCTCGACCGGATCGACGGCATGCTCTTCGATCTGGGCGTGTCCTCCCCGCAGCTGGACGACCCCGCCCGCGGCTTCTCCTATATGGCGGACGCGCCGTTGGATATGCGCATGGACCGCAGCGAGGGACTCACGGCTTATGAGGTCGTGAACAACTGGCCGAGGGACGAGCTCAAAAAGATCCTGTTCGAGTACGGCGAGGAGCGCTACGCCCCGCAGATCGCCGCGGCCATCGACCGCGTGCGGACCGACCGTCCCATTGAAACGACGCTTGAGCTGGTGGAGATCATCCGCTCGGCAATGCCGCCGCAGGCGCTGCGGGAAAAGCAGCATCCTGCCAAGCGCAGCTTCCAGGCCATCCGCATCGCCGTCAACGATGAGCTCGGCGCGGTGCAGCGCGGCATGGAGGCTGCCATCGACCATCTCAAGCCCGGCGGCCGGCTGGCCGTCATCACCTTCCACTCGTTGGAGGACCGCATCGTCAAGAACGTTTTTCAGGATGCGGCGAAGGGCTGCATTTGTCCGCCGAGCTTCCCGGTGTGCGTCTGCGGGCGCAGCCCGAAGATCCGCGTCGTGACCAGAAAGCCCATCATTGCCACCGTGGAAGAGGTTCAGGAGAACCCGCGTTCGCGCAGCGCAAAGCTGCGCGTTGCCGAACGGCTGTAAAAAACCGGAAGAAAGGATGCACGTCAGTATGGCACAGGACGAAAACGGCAGATACTTTGAAAACGGCTCCCTGGCTTACGACGTGTACGCCTGGCAGAACACGGCGGTTCGTCCGGAGCCGCAGCACCAGGGGCTGCCCGAGGAGCATGTCCGCCCGCAGCCGTATCGGCGCGTCAAGGCAAAAACGGCCATTGCGCCGTTCACGCTGCTCGGGACCATCGTTGTTTCGTGCCTGATGATCCTCGTGATCTTCGGCTATGTGCAGCTGTTTGAATCGACCAGCCAGGTCAGCAGGCTCCGTTCGGAGCTCAAATCACTCAGAGAGCAGCAGATGATGCTGCAGAGCAAATATGACGCGAAGATCGACCTTGGCGCCGCGCAGGCCTATGGCGAGGAGCTCGGCCTGACGAAGCCGCTGCAGGAGCAGATCGTCTATGTCAACCTTTCCGGAACCGACAAAGCGGAGATCTATCAGCGCGCGCGGAACAGCCTGCTCGGCGAGGTCGTGCAGGCCGTGCGCGAGAGCGTATTCGGGCTGATCGAATATCTGCACCCGAGCGGCGCATAGGATAGGACAGATCCTCCGATCCAAATCCGGCCGATCCAGGGGCGGTCTTTTGAAAAAAGGCCGCCCCTGCTCTTCACAGAAAGGCGTTGCTATGGCAAAAAAAATCATCCGTCTGAACCGTGCAAGGCAGGAGCGCCTGACGACAAAGGAAAAAAACCAGAGAGCAAACAGAACGATCCTGCGCCGCACATTGGTTCTGATGGTCGTGTGCGGCATTCTTGCGTTCATCCCGCTGATCGTGACGCTCTATAACCTCATGATCCGGCAGCACGACTATTATGAGGAGCGGGCGATCCGGAATCAGACGCGTTCGACCTATCTCACCGCCGCACGCGGCATCATCTATGACCGAAATATGAATATCCTCGCTTCATCCAACACGGTCGAGACGGTATTTATCGACCCCAATGAGATCGCCGAGCAGATGAAGGAGCCGAAAAATGCGAACCTGCTCGACCAGATCGCACGCGGCCTGAGCGACATCCTGGAGGTGGACGAGGGCTTCGTCTATAAGCAGGCTGCCGACAAGGAATACCGCTATAAGATCATCCGCCGCAAGATCTCCGAGGAGCTGGCGGACCGTGTGCGCGACTTTGTCAGCGACAATGATATCCACGGCGTCTATCTGGAGACGGATATGCAGCGCTATTATCCTTATTCCTCCATGGCGGCGCAGGTGCTCGGCTTCGTCTCCACAGACAACGTCGGCTCCGAGGGCATCGAAGCCTATTTCGACAGCACGCTTACCGGAACCGCCGGCAAGGTCGTAACGACCAAAGGCAACTACGGCTCCGAGATGCTCTATACATACGAAAAATACTATGACGCCTCCGACGGCAACAGCATCGTCCTCACCATAGACGACACAGTGCAGCAGCAGCTGGAAAAAAACCTGCAGAACGCCATCAACAAATATGACATCAAAAACGGCGCGTTCGGCATCGTCATGGATGTCAACACCGGCGAGATCGTTGCCATGGCGACGCTTGGCGCCTATGATCCGAACAACTATCTGGAGATCTTCGATGAAGACGTCTTCATGACGCTCGAAGAGGAATATGACGCCGCCATGGACATCCCCAAGGGAACGGAGGCCTATGATGCGGCCATTGCAAAATACAACAGCGACGTCGCCGCCGCGCGTCTGAGACAGTGGCGGAACCGCTGCGTCTCCGACGGCTATGAGCCGGGCTCCACCTTCAAGCTCGTAACGCTTGCAAGTGCGCTGGACTGCGGCGCCGTCACGCTGGACGACAGCTTCTACTGCGGCGGACAGGAGGACTTTGCAGACCGCGACCAGACCGTCAGCTGCTGGAAGACCGCCGGCCACGGCGCGCAGACGACTGCCGAAGCGCTCGGGAACTCCTGCAACATCGCCTTCGGCCATATCGGCACGCGCATCGGCCGCACACGCTTTTATGACTATGTCAATGCCTTCGGCTTTATCGGCAAGACCGGCGTAGAGCTGCCCGGCGAGGCCGGCGGCCTGTTCTTCGGGCGCGACATCACCACGGCCAGCCTGATCTCGGCCTCTTTCGGCCAGACGTTCCGTATCACCCCGATGCAGCAGGTGCGTGCAATATCTGCCATTGTCAACGGCGGATATCTGCTCCAGCCGCATATCGTCAAGGAGATCATCGACCAGAACGGCAACACCGTGCAGAAGTCGGAGCGCACCGTTTTGCGCCAGGTCATCAGCAACGAGACCTCCATGACCATGCGCGACCTCATGGAATTTGTCGTCACCGAGGGCACTGCTTCCGCGGCCAAGACGCCCGGCTACCGCGTCGGCGGCAAGACGGGAACGTCCGAGAAGATCGACGTCTATGATGAAAACGGCGTCCAGGTCGAGGATAAGATCGTTTCATTCGTCGGCGTCGCGCCGATCAACGACCCGCAGTATGTGGTGCTTGTGGCGCTGGATACGCCGGAGTACGTCCCCGGCACGACCTTCACGCCCCATGGGCAGTATATTTCCGGCGGCCTGATGGCAGCGCCCACCGTCCGCGACATCTTCCTGGACATCCTTCCGTATCTCGGCGTTGAGCCGGACTACACCTCCGAGGACATCCGCGGCGTCAATATGGTCGTGCCGGATGTGGTCGGCAGGACCGAACAGGAGGCGGCCGAGCTCCTGACTGCCAAGACCATCACCTATCGCGTCATCGGCAGCGGCGATGTGGTAACGGATCAGCTTCCCACCGCCGGCAAACAGGTGCCGGGCAATTCGGAGATCGTCCTCTATATGGGCGAGGAAAAGCTCAATGTCATGGTCGAGGTGCCGAACTTTATCGACTACTCGGTTGCGGACGTCAACTGGCTGGCGGCCAACGCCGGACTTTATATCCAGGCAAAGGGCACCGACGTGACGACGAACTACGTTCTTGCGGCCTATCAGGATATCCCTGCCGGCACGCAGGTGGAGCGCGGCACGACCGTCACTGTGGAATTTGCATCCAAGGGTGCTTCCGATTAAGGAGGATACAATGAAACTCAAGGATCTGCTTGCGGCTGTTGAGCCGCTGGAGCTCTGCGCCGATCCGGAGCTGGAGATCTCCGGCGTCCGCTATGATTCGCGCAGCGTCCGGCCCGGCGACATGTTCGTCGCCATCACAGGCTACCAGACGGACGGACACCTGTACATCCCGCGCGCCATCGCGGCGGGCGCCGGTGTGATCGTCTGCGAAAAACGCCCGGAGCGTGATATTCCGTTCGTGCGCGTCGCATCGACGCGTGCGGCACTGGCCAGCCTCAGTGCAGTCTGGTTCGGCCGTCCCGCCGACAGCATGTGCATGATCGGCGTTACCGGTACGAACGGGAAGACCACCACGACATATCTCCTGAAGCATGTTCTGGAGCAGACGCTTGGCGCAAAGGTCGGGCTCATCGGGACCATCCAGAACATGATCGCGGATGAAGTCCTGCCCACGGAGCGCACAACGCCGGGATGTTATGAGCTGCAGAAGCTCTTTGCCCGGATGCGCGACGCCGGCTGCACGCACGTTATCATGGAGGTCTCCTCACATGCGCTCGTGCTGCACCGGGCAGACGAGATCCCCTTTGCCGTCGGCATTTTCACGAATCTGACTGAGGATCACCTCGATTTCCACAAAACCATGGACGCCTACTGTGACGCCAAGGCCATGCTCTTCACGCGGTGCAAAACAGGCGTCCTCAATCTCGACGACCCCTATGAGCCGCGCATCGCCGCGCAGGCGGACTGCCGCATCCGGACCTTCTCCGCCCAGCAGAGCGGGGCCGACGTTGCCGCTGGCAGCATCCGGCTCATGCCGGACCGGGTGGAGATGGAGATCGCCTCCGGCGCGGAGCGCTGCCGCATGCAACTCGGGATCCCGGGCGCCTTCAGTGTCTATAATGCGCTCGGCGTCGTGACCGCGGCGCAGGCGCTGGATATTCCGCTTGGGCAGATCGCGGACGCCATGAAAACTGCAAAGGGCGTCAAAGGCCGGGCCGAGGTCGTGCCGACGCCGGGGAAGGACTATACCGTCCTCATCGACTATTCCCATACGCCTGACAGCCTGGAGAACATCCTCAAGACCGTCCGCGGCTTCTGCAGGGGGCGCGTTATCGCCGTGTTTGGCTGCGGCGGGGACCGCGACCCGTTCAAGCGGCCCATTATGGGCAGAATCGCCGGGGAGCTGGCGGATGTCAGCGTCGTCACCTCTGACAATCCCCGCACCGAGGACCCTTATGCGATCCTGGATCAGATCGTCGCGGGCATGAAGGACTGCAAGAATCCCTACGAGGTCATTGAAAACCGCGAGCAGGCCATCGCCTGGGCAATGGCGCATGCACGGAAGGACGACGTCATCGTCCTGTGCGGCAAGGGCCATGAGACGTATCAGGAAATCGGACACGAAAAGCGTCATTTGGACGAGCGGGAGGTCGTAGCCGCCCTGCTGGAGAGAGAACATGAAGGAACTGACACTCAAACAGATCGCTGAGATCGTCGGCGGAACAGTCCGGCCGGAGCATGCCGCGATCCGCGTGCAGGGCGTCCAGTCGGATTCACGCCTTGTGAAAACGGGGGAGCTGTTTATCGCGCTCAAAGGTGAGCGGACGGACGGCCACCGTTATCTGCGCGCCGCGCTGGCAGCCGGGGCAGCGGCTGTGCTGTCCCAGGAGGCCGTGGAGGCGGATATCCCTGCCGTTGTGACGGAGGACACGCTCCGGGCCTATGGCGCGCTGGCGGCGTTCTGCCGCATGGAGATGGGCCTGAAGGTTATCGGCATCACCGGAAGCGTCGGCAAGACGACGACAAAGGAAATGACGGCATGCGTGCTCTCGCGCACGTACCGTACGGCAAAGACGGAAGGCAACCACAACAACAATCTGGGCCTTCCCATGACGATCCTGGATATTCCTGCGGATACCGAGGTCGCCGTTCTGGAAATGGGAATGAACCATTTCGGGGAGATGACCTATCTCTCCTCCATCGCCAGACCGGATATTGCCATCATCACGAATATTGGAACCATGCACATCGAGCATCTCGGCACGCGGGAGGGGATCCTGCAGGCAAAGCTGGAGATCCTCAAGGGCATGACGCAGAACGGCTTCTGTATCTTCAACGGCGACGAGCCGCTGCTGTGGAACGTCCGCAACGACGGCGGCCACAAAAAATACTATTTCGGCATTGAGAATCCGCTCTGTGACGTCACGGCCACCGACATCCAGGAGATGGAGGACGGCATGCGCTTCGTGGTGCAGGGCTTCGGAAGCCGGTTCGAGCTGTTTGTCCCCGTCATGGGCCGCCATACGGTCTATAATGCGCTGGCTGCAGCCTCCGCCGCCCTGCTGCTCAAGGTTCCGCCCGAGCAGATCCAGACGCAGCTTTCCACCTTCCAGAATACCGGCATGCGCCAGAAGATCTATGAGAAAAACGGCATGACGATCATTGAAGACTGCTACAATGCAGGACCCGAGTCCACGCAGGCCGCGCTGGAGATTTTGGGCAGCTACCGCGGCAGGACCGCCGGACGTACCATTGCCGTGCTTGGCGACATGCTTGAGCTTGGCAACCGCTCCGCCGCGGAGCATTACCGCATCGGCAGGATCGCCGCCGAAAAGGCCGATCTGCTCTACACCTATGGTCAAAACTCCAGAAGGACCATCACCGGCGCGATCACCGGCGGACTCAGCCAGAAATGCACCGGCCACTTCGACACGCATGAGGAGCTCGCCCGCGTGCTGAAGCTGCGCACCAGGCCCGGCGATGTGCTGCTGTTCAAGGGCAGCCGCGGCATGCGCATGGAAAAGGCGCTGAAGCTGTTCCTGGAGGAAAACCCGAACTAAACCGGAGGAACTTCCGTTATGGATGCAACGATCTTTCTGATCCTCGGCTGCGCGCTGGGCGCGTTTGTGCTGTCACTGCTGATCGGCAGGGGGCTGATCCCCGCGCTGCATGCGCTCAAGGCCGGTCAGTCCATCCGCGAGGTCGGCCCGAAATGGCACAGTGTCAAGGCCGGCACGCCCACCATGGGCGGCATCATGTTCATCACCGCGGCGGCGGTCTGCACGATTGCCGGTTGCTGGCGCATGATGCGTACAGAGGGGGAATATACCCACCTGTATGTGCTCGCCATTGCCCTGGCCTACGGCCTCATCGGCTTTGCCGATGACTTCGTCAAGGTGAAATTCAAGCGCAACCTGGGCCTCACTGCGCTGCAGAAGCTCGTTCTGCAGCTCGCCATCGCCGTGGGATACCTGATGATCCTCTGGCGCAGCGGAGATCTCAGCTGTGATCTCTATATCCCGTTCGTCGGCGTGGAGCTCACCATCCCCACCGTGTGGTACATGATCTTTGCGGCGTTCGTCATTGTCGGCTGCGTCAATGCGGTCAACCTGACCGACGGCGTCGACGGACTGGCCGCCGGCGTAACGGTCCCGGTCATGGTGTTCTTTGCCGTCAGCGCCTGGTGCGTCTACGGCCGTCCGGCGCTGAGCGTGTTCAGCGCAAGCCTTACCGGCGCGCTCGCCGGCTTCCTGTGCTATAACTTCCACCCCGCAAAGGTTTTTATGGGCGACACGGGCTCGCTGTTCCTGGGCGGAGCGGTGTGCGGCATGGCGTTTGCGCTGGATATGCCGCTGGTGCTGGTGCTGGTCGGGATCGTCTACATCTGCGAGACGCTGTCCGTCATCATGCAGGTGCTCTACTTCAAGCTCACCCACGGCAAGCGTATCTTCAAAATGACGCCGATCCACCATCACTTTGAAATGAGCGGCTGGAAGGAAGAAAAGATCGTCTGCGTGTTCGCAGGGCTCACGGCGCTGTTCTGTGTGCTGGCGTACCTTGGGATCATGGACCGCCTGTAAAACATGGAAAGGAGAAAGGCAATGCGTTCAGACGCTGTTGTATCCTCCGCGCAGCAGGGCAAACGCCTGCAGCCGCCGGAGAAGGAAAAATCCGCGATCCTGCTTGATGAGCGCGGCCTGCTCGATCTGCCGTTCCTTGCGCTGACGATCCTGCTTGTCATCATCGGCGTCGTCATGGTCTTCTCGGCAAGCTATGCGCGCGCCTATTGGAAGACCGGCAACTCCACCTATTATTTTGCACGTCAGGCGATCTTCGCCGTGCTCGGCATCGGTCTGATGCTCTTCATCAGCCGCATCAACTATCAGCTCTGGCGCGCGACATCCCCCATCTTCCTGGCTGCGACCGTGTTTTTCCTTATCCTTGTGCCGATCATCGGCGTCACGGTCAACGGCGCCAAGCGCTGGGTTGAGGTCGCCGGTATCCGCTTCCAGCCGTCGGAGCTGGCCAAGATCGCCATCATCATCTCTTTTGCCACGCTCATTTCCAGCTACCGGGAAAAAATGGCCACCTTCCGCTACGGCGTAATGCCGTTCGCGGTGATCCTTGTGGTGCTGTGCGGCCTGGTCGCACTGGAAAAGCACCTGTCCTGCGTGCTCATCATGCTGCTGCTGGGCGCGATCATGATGTTCCTCGGCGGCGTGAAGATCCGCTGGTTCGCTGTGGGCGGAGCCATCGTGCTGCTGTTCGCGCTGATCTATCTGAAGACGCAGGGCTATGCCTCCAGCCGTATTGTGGCCTGGCGCGACCCCGCGGCCGACCCGTCCGACAACGGCTACCAGGTCCTGCAGTCGCTCTATGCCATCGGCTCCGGCGGACTCATGGGTCTCGGGCTTGGCAAGAGCCGGCAGAAGTATCTCTATCTGCCGGAGGAGCACAACGACTACATTTTCCCGATCCTCTGTGAGGAGCTCGGCTTTGTGGGCGCGGTCGTCGTGATCCTGCTGTTCATCCTGCTCATCGTGCGCGGTTACTACATCGCCATGCACGCGCGCGACCGCTTCGGCGCGCTGCTCGCGGCCGGCATCAGCACACATCTTGCGCTGCAGACATTCCTGAATATCGGCGTCGTGACCAACTTCCTGCCTGCAACAGGCATTTCTCTGCCGTTCTTTTCCTACGGCGGCACGGCGCTGCTGCTGCAGCTGTTCGAGATGGGCATCGTGCTGGCGATCTCACGTCAGAACGACAACAAACTGCTGTAAGGATGTGCTGCCATGAATGTGATCTTTACCTGCGGCGGGACCGGCGGGCATATCTATCCCGCCATTGCCGTCGCGCGGATTTTTCAGCAGCATCAGCCGGGCTGCAGGATCCTGTTTATCGGCGCGGACGACGGCATGGAAAAAGATATCGTCCCGCGTGAGGGCTTCCGGCTTGAAACCATCCGGATCTCCAATTTCCAGCGCCGCATGACGCCTGCCGCGCTTTGGCACAATCTGACCACGGCGGTGCACATGTCCGGATCCATGCGCAAGGCTGCGCGGATCATCCGGGAGTTCCGGCCGGACGTGATCGTCGGGACCGGCGGCTATGCCAGCTATCCTGCGCTCAAAATGGGCGCCAGGCTCGGCGTGCCGACCTGCGTCCATGAGTCGAACGCCATGCCCGGCCTCACCACCCGTATGGTCGAATCCAGCGCCAGCCGCATCATGGTCTCTTTTGAACAGAGCAAACAGTACTACCGCCACCCCGAGCGCGTGCTCCTGACGGGAACGCCCGTGCGCGAGCAGTTCCTGTTCACCAGGCGCGAGGACGCGAGACGGCAGCTGGGCCTTGACAGCCGCCCGCTGATCGTCTCCTACTGGGGCAGTCTCGGCGCGCGGGAGATGAACAAAATGATTGCGGAATGCTTTGCCTGCGAGTGCAGAGACGGCCTTCCGTTCCAGCATATCCATGCCACCGGCTCATTTGGCTGGCGCTGGATGCCGGAGTATGTGAAAAACGCGGGCGTCGCCCTTGCGGAGCACCCGGAGCTTGATATGCGCGAGTATATCTATGATATGCCGCTCGTTATGGCGGCGGCGGATCTGATCTTCTGCCGGGCCGGAGCGGCGACGATCTCAGAGGTCTGCGCCAGCGGGACGCCCTGCATCATGGTGCCGTCTCCGAACGTGACAGACAACCATCAGGAAAAAAACGCGCGCGTCCTGGAGGACGCAGGCGCCGCGGTCGTCATCCGCGAGCAGGAATGCTCCGGCAGCCGTCTGTATGAGACGGCGCAGGAGCTTCTGCGGGATGAAGCGCGCATCGGCCGGATGCGCAGGGAGGCCGCACGCATGGCCGTTGTGGACGCCGCACAGCGGATCTATGAAACGGCGCTCGATCTGACACGGTAAGCATGTCCTTCGCATAGGATGGGGAGAAAATGCCCATCATGCGGAGGAACCGACATGCAAGTGCTTTCTGTTTCCAAATCCCCGCCGCTGGCGGGAGAAGCATACATACACGGCGCGAAAAACGGCGCCCTGCCCATTCTTGCGGCCTGCGTGCTCTGCCGCACGCCGTGCACCATCCGCAACTGCCCCGACATCCGCGACGTTGCCCATACGCTCTCGATCCTGCGTGCACTGGGCTGTACCTGCGTCCGCGAGGGCGGGACTGTCACCGTCACTCCCTGCACATGTCCGGCCTGCCATATCCCACAGGCGCTGGCAGGCTCCATGCGCGCGTCGATCCTTTTCCTCGGTGCACTGCTTGCGCGGGGACAGGAGGCGTCTATCGCGCTGCCTGGCGGGTGCCCCATCGGGAAACGGCCTGTGGACCTGCATATCGGGGTGCTGCGTGCCCTCGGCGCGGAGGTCCGCGCGGAGGATCATCAGATCGTCTGCCGGGCCGGGACGCTCCGCGGCTGCCGGATCGAGCTGCCCATCGTGAGCGTCGGCGCAACAGAGCATGCCATCCTGGCCGCTGTGTGCGCCCGGGGCTGCACGGAGATCCGGAACGCTGCCCGCGAGCCGGAGGTCGCAGACCTGGCACGTTTTCTCAGCGCCTGCGGCGCAGACATCAAAGGCGCCGGAACCTCTGTCGTGCGCATCACGGGCGTCCCGTCGCTCCGCGGAGCGGAGCACACCGTCCTCCCGGACCGCATCGAGGCCGCAACGTATCTCTGTGCATGCGCGGCCTGCGGCGGGCAGATCGTCCTGCGCGGGACGGAGGGCTGCAGCCTGGAGCCGGTCCTCCATGTTCTGGCGGCGTGCGGCTGCCGCGTGGAGCAGGGCAGAAGCAGCATCACCTGCGCCCGTACCGGGCCGCTCATCGCCCCCGCGGACGTGACGACGGCGCCGTACCCAGGCTTCCCGACCGATGCACAGGCTGTCGTCATGGCGGCGCTCCTGCGTGCAAGGGGCGCATGCCGGTTCACGGAAACGGTGTTCGAGCATCGCTTCCTCCATGTGCCGGAGCTGTGTCGTCTTGGCGCGCAGATCTCCGTCCACGGCCGCACGGCCTGCATCACGGGCGTCCCGGCGCTGCATGGGGCGGAGCTTCACGCGCGCGACCTGCGCGGAGGCGCTGCGCTTGTTCTTGCGGCGCTCAGCGCGGAAGGAAACAGCACGGTTTCAGGAATGAATCACATCGAACGCGGATATGATAGCTTTGTCCCGACGCTGCAGGCGTTGGGCGCAGAGCTGAAAATGGTAGAAAAACCGGATCTCTTATGATATAATTGCGCGGACAGCGGACGCGGCCTGTGGATCTGTACACCCGGGCCGCCCCGCGAAGCGCTTCCGGCAGCCCGTCCGACGAATCCTCCAAAAGGAGAATGACGCATGCGAATCAAACGAAAACAGCCGGGTCGCTCCGGCGCCTCCGCCTTGAAGGCCAGGCAGCAGACGAGCGGCGTTGTGGGGAATCTTCTCATTACGCTGGCGATCGTTGTCGCGGTGGTATTCGGCGTTGCGATCTTTTTCAAAGTCAATACCATCGAGGTGCAGGGCAACAGCGTCTACTCCGCACAGCAGGTGATCGACGCTTCGCAGATCGAGATCGGGGACAACCTGCTTACTGTCAGCCGGGCATCCGCAGCGGGCAGGATCCGCGCGTCGCTGGCCTATGTTGAGGAGGTCAGCATCGTCCGGAGTCTGCCGGACGGCATCATCATCCGCGTGCGGGAAAGCAGCATCGCCTTCTCCGCCGTCACAACGACCAACGCCGTCTGGCTGGTCAGCCCGGGCGGCAAGGCGCTTGAGCGCATCGAGAGCGGACGCATGGACGACTACCCGAAGATCGAGGGTGTGCTCATTGACAGCCCGGCCGTGGGGGATACCGTCACCTCGCAGAACCAGGCGTCCCTGAACGCCGTTCTGCAGATCATGGACGAGCTCGACGGGACAGGCATCCTGGAGCATATCGCCTCCATCAATGTGGAAAAAGAATACGATATTGTCGTCTGGTATGACGACCGATATGAGATCAGGCTCGGCGGTACGGACCAGATCGACTACAAGATCCGATACCTCTGTTCCATTCTGGATTCCCTGAGCGAGTACCAGGCCGGAACGATCGATCTGACGCGCGCATCGGAAAAAAAGGCGACATTCCAGCCGCGCGAATAGAAAAAGAAATCACAGAATTTGGGCGTTTTTTGCACAAACTCTATTGACGAGTCCGTGTTTTCGATATAAAATAAAGTCGACATAATTTCAGCGACTGCATTATACATCCGGAAGATAAGCTGGTAGAGATATAGGAGGAAGACAAATGGCAGACACTGCAGAAAAAGTTGTAAAGATCAAAGTCATTGGCGTCGGCGGCGCCGGCAACAATGTTATCAACCGCATGATCGCAACCGGTTCACAGGGCGTGGACTTCGTGGCGGTCAATACGGATAAGCAGGATCTCAACAAATCCAAGTGCCCGAACAAGGTCCAGATCGGTGAAAAGCTGACCGGAGGCATGGGCGCAGGCTCCAAGCCGGACATCGGCCAGAAATCCGCAGAGGAATCCAAGGCGGCCATCTCCCAGGTGCTCGAGGGCACCGACATGGTCTTCATCACCGCCGGCATGGGCGGCGGCACCGGAACCGGCGCAGCCCCGATCATTGCGCAGGTCGCGCATGACGCAGGGATCCTGACCGTCGGCGTCGTCACCAAGCCCTTCAAGTTTGAAGGCGCCAACCGTATGAAGCAGGCCGAGGCCGGCATTGCCAACCTGGCCGAGAAGGTCGATTCGCTCATCATTATCCCGAATGACCGCCTGAAGTTCGTCACCGACCAGAAGATCACCTTTGCCAACGCCTTCTCCATTGCCGACGATGTGCTCCGCCAGGCCGTCAACTCCATCTCCGAGCTTGTCAGCTACAGCGAAAACGTCATCATCAATCTCGACTTTGCAGACGTCTCCGCCATCATGCGCAATGCCGGCCAGGCCCACATGGGCGTCGGCTCCGCCACCGGCCGCGACAAGGCCGAGCAGGCCGCGCAGGCGGCTGTCTCCAGCCCGCTGCTCGAGACCTCCATCAACGGCGCCACGGGCGTCCTGATCAACATCGCCGGCTCTCATGACCTGGGCCTCGACGACGTCGAAACTGCCGCCAACATCGTCATGGAAGCGGCCAACCCGGAGGCCAACATCATCTTCGGCGCCACGTTTGACGACGACCTTGAGGATGAGATGCGCGTCACCGTCATCGCCACCGGCTTCGCCGAGAAGCGCCAGCAGCCCTCCACGCGGATCGGCGCGTTCTCCGGCGCGCAGGACCGTGCTGGAAAGAGCACGCAGGAGGACATCGACGACATCGACGAGATCTTCAAGATCTTCAACCGCGAGTGAGCGGCCTGCCGGTTTCAGAACAGAATACCTTTCCACGCGGCGCGGTTCCGGTCGAACCGCGCCGCGTTTTTTTGCTGAAGGCCAACACTTTTGCCCGCCCGTTCGTCTGACTGGTGAGAGCTCTCAGAAAGGAAACCGGTATGATCGAAGAACTGTATACCGCTTTTCGCCCGGAACTCGTGCGCTGGTGCCGGACGATGATCGACGACGATCATGCCGCGGAGGATCTTGTGCAGGAAGCGTTCGTGCGGGCCATACGCAGCGAGCAGCTGCTGGAGTCTCTGACACAGCCGCAGCGCCGCGCCTGGCTTTACAGCACCGTGAAGCATCTTTGCATCGATGCGCTCCGCCGCCGGAGGTTTGAATCCACCGCGGAAACACTGCCGGAAACGCCCGTGAAGCCCCACGCGCAAAACAACGTGGAGTGGGCGCAGCTGCTTGAGGCGCTTCCGAACGGGGAGGGCGTGCTGCTTTGCATGCGCTATGTGTACGGCTATACCTCCGGGCAGATCGGCGCGATCCTCGGCCTTCCGCCGGGGACGGTCCGCTCACGGCTTTCCGCGGCACGGCAGCACCTGCGCCGTATGATGGAGCCGTGGTGAACCATGAAACAAGCCTGTTCTGCAGCAGCCTGCAAGCTGCTGCACGGCCTGCGCAGACGCTGCGCCGGGCCGCGCCGTTCATGCGGCGGCGAAAGAGAAATCAGAATGCGCGGCGCGATCGGTGCCAACCGGATCGCAGGCCGCTGGGACGCAGCAGAAAGGAGCAGACAAGATGTCTGAAAAGAAAAACCTGATGATCAACTGTGAGATCCTCGACACGCGGGGCATGCGCGAGGAGGACTATGCGCAATATGAGCACATCACCGTCAACGCTGAGATCGTTGCCGTCACGCCGTCGAGCAAGCAAATTCTTGCGCGGCTGCCGGTGGAGATGAACTGCGAGCAGACCATGGAGCTGCCGGAGGGCAGGGAGGCCCGGTTCAAAACGATCAACGGCAGCCACCGTATCGGCCCCGGCTCGCCCATGCCGGACGGGGACGTCATTCTGATCGTCAACGGGTCGCTGACTGTCGAGCCCGGCGCGGAGGAGCTCCTGCGCAGTTATCAGGCGATCATCATCAACGGCACCGTCCAGATGCCGCAGAGCATGGCGGATGCACTGCATAATCTGAAGATCAACGGCAGTGCCGAGACATATCCGGACGGATATACGGTGCTTAAGCGCCGGTTTGTGCTGGACCGTTTTTTCCCGCTGCAGGCAAGGGAAGGCGGACGGTATTACGCGGCAAAACGGATCATCGTGCGCAGTGATGTGGATGCGGATGCACTGGTCCAAAAGCATGTGCGCTTCGCTGCAAAGTCGCTTGTTGTGCCGGAGCGCCTGGCCCAGACGCTTGTGCCGCTGTTCAGCGAGGAGACGGAAATCATGGTGGTACCGGAGGGCTTCTTCCTGGCGGAAAAAAGTGTTGCCCTGAGCAGCGGCTTTGTCCGGAAGAACGGGAAAAAGCTGTTCGTCCTCGGGGATCTGGAGATCGCCGCGCGGGAGGACGGCGCGCAGCTGCTTGCCATGCTGGATGCGCTGATCGTCAGAGGCACGGTCCGCATCGGAGAGGAGGCCAGGCAGGCATTCGAGGCGCTGGACGCGGACTATGACGAGCTGGAGATCGTCCGCACAGGCAGCCGTCTTCTCGAAGGCATGGTGAATGTCCACCTGGACGCCGCGCTGCTGGATGCGTCGGAGGGCGGCGTCTGCGTCCGCAATTCGGCGCAGGTCACGCTGGCACCGGATATTACGCCGGCTCAGATCCTCGATAAGCTTACCATCCGCGCATGCGCTGCCGTCGTCTGCACGGAGGAACAGCGCTCCGCCGTGACCGCAGTCGCAAGGGAGGTCGCACAGATCGGTTCGGCAGAGGGCGGCATGATCGGAGACATGCTTGGAAAGGTCTTCGGGGGCCTCCGGGGACTTGCCGACACCAAGTTTATCAATGCCGACAGCTACTGTATGTGATCCGCCGGTCAGACAGGATGCAGGGAAGCCGGGAGAAAGGCCCGGCTTCCCTGCAAAAAATGGAAGCTATTTGCCGGAAACATAACAGAAATGGAAAAAATTTCATGTTTGTTTCGTTGACTTCGACAAAAATTCCATGCGCCCCTTTACTTTCCGAAACTAAAGTGATAATATATAAAATATCAACAGTAAAGGGGGATATGATCTTGAACAATCGCAACAAGCGCTCCAATCCCGAAAGCGATCTTTACCGCGCGATCCTCACGCTGAAGACCGAGCAGGAGTGCTATGATTTCTTCACGGATCTGTGCACCGTATCCGAGCTCAAGGCCATGGAGCAGCGCTTTGAGCTGGCCAAGCTGCTGAACGACGGGCTCATCTATAACGATATTCTGGAAAAAACCGGCGCATCCAGCGCAACCATCAGCCGCGTCAACCGCAGCCTGAATTACGGCACGGATTCCTATCGCACCATCTTCTCCAGAATGAAGCAGACCGGCGAGGAGGACAAGGCTTGAGCGCCTATGAAGCCCTTGCCGCGTCCTATGATGCGCTGACCTACGACGTTCCATACGACAAAATACTGCGATTTTGGGAGACGCTGCTCAGGCGTTTTCGGGTCCGGCCAGGCTCGGTTCTGGACCTTGCCTGCGGCACCGGCTCCCTTAGTGTGCTCCTGGCCCGGAGCGGCTATCATGTGATCGGGGCGGATCGTTCGGAGCAGATGCTCTGCCAGGCGGAGCAGAAGGCACAGCAGCTTCCGGAGAACCGCCCGTTTTTCATCTGCCAGCCCATGCAGCGCCTGCGCCTGCCGGAGCCTGTGGACGCGGTGATCTGCTGCCTGGACAGCATCAATTATCTCACCGACCCGGCGGACTGCCGCAGGACGTTTGCCCGTGTCTTTGACGCGCTTAAGCCGGGCGGCCTGTTTGTGTTTGACGTTGATACGCCCTATAAGCTCCGCAGTCTGAACGGGCAGGTGTTCCTGGATGAACGGGAAGGCGCCTATTGTGTCTGGCGCGCGGAATACCGGGAGCGCGCGCGGCGGCTGTATTACGGCATGGACCTGTTCACGCAGCAGGGGAAGCTCTGGGCGCGCTCGTTCGAGGAGCATGTGGAGTATGCCTACACCATGGAGGAGCTTACGCAGTATCTGAACGAAGCGGGCTTTTCCGACGTCCGCCTGTTTGCCGACCGGAAGCTCCGCAGCCCGGAGCCGACGGAGCTCCGCGTTTATTTTGCAGCAAAGAAGGATGAAAAAACATGAAAGACCAGATCGTCCGCGCCATGACAAAGGACGGTTATGTAAAGGCTGTCGCCGTCACCTCCGCGGGGATCGTGGAGCGTGCGCGCCAGATCCATAAGACGCTCCCGACCGCCACAGCGGCCTTAGGACGGCTCCTGAGCGCAGCTTCCATGATCGGCAACATGCAAAAGGTAGAGGACGGCTCGATCACCCTGCAGCTCAACGGCGGCGGACCGCTCGGGCGGCTCCTGGCCGTCTCCGACGCGGAAGGGAATGTCCGCGGCTGGATCGAGAACCCGCAGATCAGCATGCTGGAAAAAGTGCCGGGCAAGCTCGATGTCGGTATGGCCGTGGGAAAGGACGGCATGCTGACCGTGATCCGCGACCTGCGGATGAAAGAGCCGTATATCGGCTCGGTACAGCTTGTTTCCGGTGAGATCGCAGAGGACATCACCGCATATTTTGCCCAGAGTGAGCAGATCCCCACAGCCTGCGCGCTGGGCGTGCTTGTGGGCACGGACCAGAGCGTGACCGCTGCCGGCGGCTATATCATCCAACTGCTGCCCGGTGCGCCGGAGAGCATCATCGACCGCATTGAAGAGGGGATCGCTGCGGCGGGCTATGTCACGAAGCTGTTGGCTGCCGGCATGGACGGCCGTGTCCTTCTGGAGACGGTCCTGAACGGGTTTGACCTTGAGATCCTTGAGACCACGCCGGTCAGCTATCGCTGCTATTGTTCCCGTGACCGTGTTACCAGAACGCTCATCAGCCTCGGCCGGGAAGAGCTTCAGAGCATCGTTGACGACGGCAAGCCCATCACGATCGACTGCCAGTTCTGCGATAAGCTCTATACCTTTACGCCTCAGCAGGTCCGTGAGATCCTCAGCAGCTTGTAATTTTTGCAATGCTGTGCTTGACAAATGGCCTTTGCGTAGATATAATATCTATGCATTTGGGCCTGTAGCTCAGCTGGGAGAGCGTTCGGTTCGCATCCGAGAGGTCGAGAGTTCGAGTCTCTTCAGGTCCACCAGCGTCGGGACGATCCATTTAAGGATGGGTCGTTCCGTTTTATTATGCCGAACAGGATCGAAGGGGCAGTAGTGTGCCGGGCTGCCTGTCCTGTATGCAGCAGTTTTGGAACGCAGGAAAGGTGACGTTGAAATCAATCTCAATGTTGTAATCACGTCCAACCCTGACGGCCTTGATGAGCTGAGAGACGATCATCTTTTTTGCTTCAAAGGAGCAACCGTCATAGAGATCAGCCCAGCTAAGCAAACGGTCATATTCTTTACGGAGACTGTCTGCGGATTCCAATAAAGCTGAATATTCCTTTTCTGCCATGGATACAGCTTCCTTGAATTGCAGGATAGCTTCCTCCGTTTCGGAAACAAGGGAGTTCAGCAGGTCACGATTCAACTTGCTTTCCCTGCAAATGACTTTCAAGGTTTCGCCCTTGTATTCTTCAAGTTCCTTCTCCTTCTCTGCAAGTCGATCTTTCGCTTACTCGAACTTGATCCGTGCCAGCTCAATTTCTCTTTTATGCTGGCCTGCAAGAATCTCGGGTCCTTTTGCCGCTGTGATCTGGGCGAATTTCATGCGGATCGCCTTGTCAACAATTCCATCCAGCTTTGCATTCCCATAAAGAAAGATAAAAACAACGCGATCTGGCGGTTCGTTGATCGCGTTGTTTCAATACTTACTCTTTGTTGCGCCGTGACGATAGTGCCGAATAGGGAGAGGTATCCCCTATGATTTTTCTCCTTTTTTGATTTGATTTGAAAACGCATCATTGAAATTATTAAAATATATGATTGGGGATAAAATCTTTGCTATGACAAGGATCTTCTTCGTTGAGAAGCCGCGCATATCAAACGCTGCGCTTTTATGTGGAGCTGCTTTGATAAATGATATACGGCCGCCCTTTGTCTGTTGGTATGATCTCGGCGCGGACACCGAAGACCTCTGACAGCATTTCCGGCGTTACAATCGATGCCGGACGTCCGTGCGTCAGAATCCGGCCCTCTTTCAGAACGTAGAGATAATCACAGAAGCGGCACGCGAGGTTCAGCTCATGGAATACGGACAGAACGGTTTTCCCCAGTCCGGAGATGATCTCCATTAAAAGCCACTGGTAATGCACGTCCAGGTGGTTGGTGGGCTCATCCAGCAGCAGGATATCCGCCTCCTGCGCCAGAGAGCGGGCAATCAGCACCCGCTGTTTCTCCCCGCCGGAGAGGGTGGAGAACGACCGCTCCGCCATGGCCTCCATGCCTACGAAGCGCAAGGCGTTTTGCGCGATCTCTTTGTCCTCCTCCGTGTCTCTCTCATAGTATTTTCGATAGGGAGACCGGCCCATCAGCACCATCTCCAAAATGGTGTAGTCAAAATCTGAGGCATTCTCCTGCCGCATGACGGTGATCTGCTGTGCCGCCTCCCGATAGGAATAGGACTCGATCTCCCTGCCGTTGAGGAAAACCGCCCGCTTCTGCGGCGGCAGCGCCCGGTAGATATGCTTGAGCAGGGATGTTTTTCCGCTGCCGTTGGGCCCGATCAGGCCGATGAACTGATTCTTCCCCACGCGCAGAGAGATGTCCTGCAGGATCTGCGTGTCCAGCACACGGTAGGACAGATCCCGGATCTCCACTTTGTTTTCCATCAAGCAGCACCTCACATTTTCCCATATCGGTTTTTCCGGTACAGCAACCAGATGAAGAACGGTCCGCCGCAGAAGGCGGTGAATATCCCTACCGGCAGTTCCTTGGGCGCGATGGCGGTGCGTGCCAGCACATCCATCCACATGAGAAACAGACCGCCGATCAGGAATGAAAACGGAAATACCCGCCTGTGATCGGAGCCGAGCAGGATACGGACCACATGGGGAATGATGAACCCGATAAACCCGATCACGCCGCCCACCGACACCACGGCGCCGGTGATGAAGGAGACCACAACGATCGTCAGCCGCTTAAGGACCTTAACGTCCAGCCCGAGGCTGACGGCCGTTTCATCTCCCTGGGAGAGCAGGTTATACGCCCGCGCCATCAGCATCAGGACCAGGGAGCCGGAAAGCGCCGCCAGGCAGGGAAAGCCGATGGTGTTCCAGCGGGCGCTGCCCAGGCTGCCCATGGTCCAGGCGGTGATGTTCCGCACGGTATAGGTATCCGGCGCAATAGAAATAAAAAACTGCGTGGCCGCCGTCAGGATCACGCTGATGGCCATGCCCGCCAGCACCAGACGGCTGCCGGAACCGGCGCTGCCCACCATGCCCACGGAATAGACCAGCAGCAGCGCCAGCATCGCTCCGGCAAAGGCCATGGCGGACATCAGCGCACCGGACCGGGAGAACACGCCGCCCAGTACAAAGGCAAAGGCCACCGCGGCGGAAGCGCCGCTGGAGGCGCCAAGAATATAGGGGTCTGCCATTACGTTCTGGGTCACCGCCTGCATGGCGGCGCCCGCCACGGCCAGACCGCCCCCTGCGGCAAGGGCCAGCAGCACGCGGGGCAGCCGCAGCTCCCAAACGATGCTGATGGCGGAGCGCTGCAGCTGCAGCTCCTGCACGCCGAACAGCTTCATACGGATCACGTCCAGAACCGTCTGCGCCGTCAGCTCCGCGGAGCCCAACAGGATCCCGCCGAGGACGCTGAAAAAGAACAGTGCCAGCAGAACCGCAAGCAGAATCCCGGCAGTCCATACAGGTCGCTTCGTTTGTTTACGCATCTGCACGGTCTTCATACTGGTCTCCCATCAGGTTTCTGAACTCCGGGCAGGTCCGGAGAAGTTCCTCGTAGCCGCCCTGTGCCGCGGCGCGCCCGTCCTTTACCATCACGATCCGGTCTGCGCTGCGAATGGTGGAAATCCGGTGCGCGATCACAAGGGTTGCACGGCCCTGCTTCAGGTGCGCCACGGCATCGTTGATCAGCCGTTCGTTCTCCGCGTCCAGATTGGCGCTGGCCTCATCCAGCACAAGCACCGGCGCGTCCTTCAAAAACGCCTGTGCAATGGACAGCCGCTGCTTTTCCCCGCCGGACAGGCGCAGTCCGCGCTCGCCCAGCGGTGTCCTATAACCATCCGGCAGTTTTTCTATGAACGCCTCCGCCCGTGCCTGCCGTGCTGCCTTTCGCAGTTTTTCCGAAGAGGCGTCCAGCTTCGCAAGGCGCAGGTTTTCCTCCACACTGACATTGAAAAGATACACCTCCTGGGGAACCACAGTGACCGTCCGGCGCAGGCTGTCCAGGGTCAGATCCCGGATGTCCCGGCCATTGATGGTGATCCTGCCCCCATCCACATCCCAGAACCGCTGCAGCAGCCGCGCCGCCGTGGTCTTTCCGCTGCCGGAGACCCCAACCAGGGCAACCGTCTCTCCGGTTCGGAAGGAGAAATCCAGTCCGCTGAGCACAGGAGGATTCGGCTCTGCTTCTCCGGACGCCGGGTAGGTAAAGCTCACATTTTCAAAGCGCACCTCCACCGGCCCATGCTCCTCAAAGCAGGTCTTTCCGTGATCCCGCACCATGGGTTCCATGGCAAACAGCGTCAGCACCCGCTGCGCCGCGCCGAAGATAAGGCCGTAGTTCGTGCTCATGGCCAGTGCCTCCTGAAGGGGAATGACGATCGCAGAGGACAGGACAAACAGCGGCATCAGCCACAGCGTCGGCACCTTTCCCGCCAAGACCAGCAGCACGGTCGCAATGTTCACGGTCAAGGCGGCCAGCGCCATGATCAGCGTAATGCTTCGGCTTTCGTCGGCCCGCCGCTCGGCGTAGGCAACGGAGGCGTCCGCATAGTCCCGGTTGGCACGGAAGAAGCGCTTCAGATATTCCTGCTGCCAGCGGAACGAGATGATGTCTTTCAGACCCTGCACGCCGTCGATGATGATGGCATGCAGCGTGCCCATGGTGCGCTTCACAGCGGCTCCCTGCTCGTTGGAGCGGTTGGCGGTACGGCGCGGGATCCAGACCAGCAAAACGATGAAGGGCAGAAGGATCACAGGCAGGATCCAGGAGAGCCGGCCCATAAAGACCAGCGCCGCCGCGGGGACAGTGACCGCCACGACCAGCTGTCCGATGGTATGGGCGTAAAACCATTCCAGCGTCTCCACGTCGCCGAGGACAATGCTCATCATGTCGCCGCTGCGCTTGCCCATCAGGGCTGCAGGCGCCAGTTCGTCCAGCTTGTCATAGCAGCGATCCCGCAGCTGGGTGAGAATGCGGTAGGCCATGTCGTGGCTGACCTGCACATCCAGATACGAGAACAACGCGGTCAGCACCACCAGCACCCCTGCGGCAACCAGCAGCCGGAGCGTCTGACTGGCATCCCCCAGCAGCACACTGCTGACCATATAGGAGGTGACCAGGCTGGTCAGCAGCGGCAGGACCTTGAAGGTCATGTTGCACAGGATCGCCGCGAAGAGATACCAGCCGAAGCCCCTGATATACCGGCTCAGC
>CADCOJ010000025.1 GCA_902803075.1 Oscillospiraceae bacterium
GCCCTCGCGCAGCAGGTTGATGCCCACCAGCACGTCGAATTTTGCCATGCGCAGGTCGCGGATGATCTCCATGCGCTCCATGGCGCCGATATCCGAGTGCATATAGCGCACGCGGATGCCGTTTTCCGTCAGATATTTGGTCAGATCCTCCGCCATTTTTTTGGTGAGCGTGGTCACCAGCGTCCGCTCGCCCTTTTCCGTGGTGGCGTTGATCTCCCCGATCAGATCGTCGATCTGCCCCTCGATGGGCCGGACGAAGATCTCCGGGTCCAGAAGGCCCGTGGGGCGGATGACCTGCTCCGCGATCTGCCCGGCGCGGCTGCGCTCATATTCCCCCGGCGTGGCGGAGACATAGATGGCCTGGTGATGGCGGGCGGCGAACTCCTCAAAGGTGAGGGGCCGGTTGTCGAACGCGGAGGGCAGGCGGAAGCCATAGTCCACCAGCGCCTGCTTGCGGGCGTGGTCGCCGTTGTACATGGCGCGGACCTGCGGCAGGGTGACGTGGCTCTCGTCCACAAAGAGGAGGAAATCCTGCGGGAAATAGTCCAGGAGCGTGGTGGGCGGGGTGCCGGGCTTGCGGCCGGCAATGACGCGGGAATAATTCTCGATGCCGGTGCAGAAGCCGATCTCCCGGAGCATTTCCAGGTCATACTGCGTGCGCTGGCGGATGCGCTGCGCCTCCAGGAGCTTGTCGTGCTCCTCGAACCAGCGCACGCGCTCCCACATCTCCGCTTCGATGTCGCGCATGGCGCGGGCGAGCTTTTCCTGGGACGCCACATAGTGCGACGCCGGATAGATGGCCACATGGTTGACGATGCGCTCCGGCACGCCGGTGACGGCGTTGATCTCGCTGATGCGGTCGATCTCATCCCCGAAAAACTCCACGCGGATGGCCCGTCCGGACCAATAGGCCGGATAGATCTCCAGCGTGTCGCCCCGGACGCGGTAGGTGTTGCGGACGAAGTTGACGTCGTTGCGCTCATAGCGGATCTCGGTCAGCTTCTGCATGAGACTGTCGCGCTCGCGCTCCTGCCCGGTGCGCAGGGAGACCACCATGTTCTTATAGTCGATGGGGTCGCCCAGGCCGTAGATGCAGGAGACGGAGGAGACGACGATCACGTCCCGCCGCTCGGCCAGGGCGGAGGTGGCGCTGTGGCGCAGGCGCTCGATCTCATCGTTGATGGCGGAATCCTTTTCGATATAGGTGTCGGTGGTGGCGATATACGCCTCAGGCTGATAATAGTCGTAATAGGAGATGAAATACTCCACGGCGTTCTCCGGGAAGAACTCGCGGAACTCCGAGCAGAGCTGCCCGGCCAGCGTCTTGTTGTGGGCCAGGACCAGCGTGGGCCGGTTGACGTTGGCGATGATGTTCGCCATGGTGAAGGTCTTGCCGGAGCCCGTGACGCCCAGCAGCACCTGCTCGTCGATGCCCAGCTCCAGGCCGCGCGTGAGCGTTTCGATGGCCTGGGGCTGGTCGCCGGTGGGGCGGTAGTCCGATACGAGATGAAAATCCATGTCAGTTTGCCTCCTCCGGCACGGGGCCGGTCTGTTCCGCCTGTCCGGCTGCCTGCGCGGCCAGCCTTGCCTTCTTTTCCGCCTCGGCGCGCAGGAGGCTGTCGGCAAGCTTTTTCCGGAGCCGCTTGCGGTCCTCTCGCTCGCGCAGCTCGATGGTCTGCTCCATCGCATCCGTCTCCTCCGCCAGCTGGGCGATGAAGCCGTCGTCGCGCATGGAGACGAAGTCGTTGTCCGCCACGACGATGTGGTCATACAGCTCCACGCCCACAGAGGCCAGGGCATAATAGAACCGGCGCGTGCTCTCATAATCCGGGAAGCTCGGCAGCGCGAGGCCGCCGGGATGGTTGTGGGCGATCACCACCGAGGAGGCGCAGCCATTGAGCGCGGTGCGGAGGACCTTGGGCAGGGTGACGGCGGAGGCATGGACGCTGCCGCGGTGGAGCAGCTTGCAGTCGAGATACATGTATTTGGCGTCCAGCAGGAGAAGATAGACGGCCTCCTCCTGCTCGCCCTTGAAATAGGGCATGAGCATCTTCCCGCAGGCGGACACGCTGGGCAGGAAATGCTTGGTGGAGGCGCGGCTGATGGCCAGGCGGCGCTCCAGCTGCGGGATGAGCCGGAGCGCATAGGCCGCCTGCGGCCCGACGCCCTCCACGGAGCAAAGCTCCTCCATGTTCGCATCGACCACATGGGCGATGGTCTGGAAGCGGCCGATCAGGCGCCTGGCGATGGGCGCGGTGTCGCCCCGGGGGAAGACATGGAACAGGATCAGCTCCAGCAGCTGCTCGTCGTTCAGGCAGTCCATGCCCTGCTGCGCAAGCTGCGTGCGCAGCCGCGCGCGGTGGCCGGTATGGTCGGACACGGCGGGTGCCTCCCTTCGTTTTTTTACGGCAGAAGCCGCTTGAGATACTGCCCGGTATAGCTCTGCGGACAGGCGGCGATCTGCTCGGGGGTGCCGCAGGCGACGATGCTGCCGCCGCCGGAGCCGCCCTCCGGCCCGAGATCCACGATATAGTCCGCCACCTTCACCACGTCCAGATTGTGCTCGATGACAAGGACGGTGTTGCCGGCGTCCACCAGCTTCTGCAGGACCTCGATGAGCTTCTGCACGTCGGCCATGTGCAGCCCGGTGGTGGGCTCGTCCAGGATATAGAAGGTGCGGCCCGTCGCCCGGCGGGAGAGCTCCGTGGCCAGCTTGACGCGCTGCGCCTCGCCGCCGGAGAGCGTCGTGGCGCTCTGGCCCAGCTTGATATAGCCCAGGCCCACGTCCACAAGGGTGGCGATCTTCTGGCGGATACGCGGCAGGTTCTCAAAGAAGGCCAGCGCCTCCTCGGCGGTCATGTCGAGCACGTCCGCGATGTTTTTCCCTTTGTAGCGGACCTCAAGCGTCTCGCGGTTATAGCGCTTGCCGCGGCAGACCTCGCAGGGGACATAGACGTCCGCAAGGAAGTGCATCTCGATCTTCACAAGGCCGTTGCCGCCGCATGCCTCGCAGCGGCCGCCCTTTGTGTTGAAGGAGAAGCGGCCGGGGCCGTAGCCCCGGGTGCGGGCGTCCTGGGTGGAGGCAAAGAGGTCGCGGATGTCGTTGAACAGGCCGGTGTAGGTGGCGGGGTTGGAGCTGGGCATGCGCCCGATGGGGCTCTGGTCGATGCCGACGACCTTATCCAGATATTCCAGGCCCTCGATGGAGCCGAATTTGCCCGGGCGCGTGCGCGCGTGGTTGAGCGCGCCCGCCAGCTTTTTATAGAGGATCTCGTTGACCAGGCTCGATTTGCCCGAGCCCGAGACGCCCGTCACGCAGAGAAAGGCGCCCAGGGGGAGATCCACGTCGATGTGGCGGAGGTTGTTTTCCGCCGCGTCGCGGATGGAGAGCATCCGGCCGTTGCCGGGCCGGCGCACGGCGGGGACGGGGATCTTTTTCGCGCCGGAGAGATATTGCCCGGTGATGGAGCGGGGGGCGGCGATGATGTCGTCCACGGTGCCGGCGGCAATGATCTCGCCGCCGTGGATGCCCGCGCCCGGGCCCACGTCCACAAGGAAATCGGCGGCGCGCATGGTGTCCTCGTCGTGCTCCACCACGAGCACGGAGTTGCCCAGATCCCGCAGGCGGCGGAGCGTGGCGAGAAGCTGGTCGTTGTCGCGCTGGTGCAGGCCGATGGAGGGCTCGTCCAGGATATACAGGACGCCCATGAGGCTCGAACCGATCTGCGTGGCCAGGCGGATGCGCTGGCTCTCGCCGCCGGAGAGCGTGGCCGCCGAGCGGGAGAGCGTCAGATAGCGCAGGCCCACGGCCTGCAGGAACTGCAGGCGGGAGCGGATCTCCCGCAGGATCTGCTCGGCAATGACCGCCTGCGCGCCGGTGAGCGTCAGGCGCTCGATGAACTTCAGCTCCTCCTCCACAGGCAGGGCGCAGAAATCCATGATGCCCATGCCGCCCACCGTGACGGCCAGGCTGACGTCGCTCAGACGCTTGCCGCGGCATTTGGGGCAGGGACGCTCGGCCATGCACTGCTCCAGCTCCTTGCGCATGGCGTCGGACTGCGTCTCGGACATGCGGCGGGAGATGTTGTTCACCACGCCCTCAAAGGGACGCTCCAGCGTGCCGCGCCCGTTGGCGCGTTCATAATGGATGGTGAGCGGCTCGGAGCCGGTGCCGTAGAGCACGGCGTCCAGCGCGGCCTGGGGGAGCGTATCCACGGGGTCGGTGAGCGAGAAATGATATTTTTTTGCCAGCGCCTCAAAATACATGCGGGCGATGGAATCATCCTTGAGATTGTTCCAGCCGCTGGCCTGGATGGCGCCGTCCAGGATGGAGCGGGAGCGGTCCGGGATGATGAGCATCGGGTCGGCCACCAGCTGCGTGCCGAGACCGGAGCAGACGGGGCATGCGCCGTAAGGGTTGTTGAAGGAGAACATGCGCGGGGAGAGCTCGGGCATGGAGATGCCGCAGTCCTCGCAGGCATAGTTCTGGGAAAAGAGCGTGTCCCGGTCCGATTCCGGCTCGTTGAGCAGCACCAGCCCGCCGGAAAGATTCGCCGCCGTCTCCACGGAGTCGGTCAGCCGGCGGGTGAGCTCCGGCTTCATCATCAGCCGGTCGATCACCACCTCGATGCGGTGCTTCTTGTTCTTGTCAAGGGAGATGTCCTCCGTCAGGTCATAGAGCGAGCCGTCCACGCGCACGCGGGCATAGCCGCCCCGGCGGGCGTCGTCAAAGACCTTTTGGTGCTCGCCCTTTTTGCCGCGCACCACAGGCGCAAGGATCTGGAAGCGCGTGCGCTCCGGCAGCTGCATGATCTGATCGACGATCTGGTCGACGGTCTGGCGGCGGATCTCCTTGCCGCATCTGGGGCAGTGCGGCGTGCCGCAGCGCGCCCACAGCAGGCGCAGATAGTCATAGATCTCCGTAACGGTGCCCACGGTGGAGCGGGGGTTGCGGCTGGTGGTTTTCTGGTCGATGGAGATGGCGGGCGAGAGCCCGTCGATGGAATCGACGTCGGGCTTGTCCATCTGCCCGAGGAACATCCGCGCGTAGGACGACAGCGACTCCACATACCGCCGCTGGCCTTCGGCAAAGATGGTGTCGAAGGCGAGAGAGGATTTTCCGGAGCCGGACAGGCCCGTGAGCACCACGAGCTTGTCGCGCGGGATATCGACAGAGACGTTTTTCAGGTTGTTTGCGCGTGCGCCGCGCACGCGGATGCAGTTCTCCATGGAGAGGCTCCTTCTTCTGCGGAAATTTCAATACCCTATTATACCAGAAACCGTGCCGCCCTTCAACGGTTATTTTCAAACAAAAGTTTTTATTTTCCGGATGCGCGCGCGGACTTGCCGCCGCCCCGGCATCATGGTATAATAAGACGAAATGTGTTCCTGCACCCGGACGGAAAGCCCCCGGAGCCCCTGGGGGAGCGGACGTGCGGCGCATGGGACCGGCTGCCTGCCCGGGCTGAAACAAAACCGTCCGCCGGCCCGGCGGAACAAAGGGAAACGTCTATGCGAAACTTATCAAAACTGATCTTCCAGCGCGCGGTGGTGGTGTCGCTGGCCATACTGATGCAGATCGCGTTTTTTGTGGTCGGTCTGCACTATCTCCGGGAATACTACCGGTGGATCAACGTCGCCATCGGCGTTCTGTCGTGGGTGCTGGTGGTGGCCATCATCACCGGCCAGGGCAATCCCTCCTACAAGATCGCCTGGATCGTGCCGATCCTTGCGCTGCCGGTGTTCGGGCTGGTGATCTATCTGCTGTTCGGCGGGAACCGGACCTCCAGCATCGAAAACCGCCGCATGCGCGTCATTTCCGCCGCCACCACGCGGCAGCTGCAGCAGGATGCGGACGTCCTGCGCGAGCTGGAAAGCCGCGGCGACTGCGCCTTCAACCATGCGCGCTATCTGTTCCATGCCTCCGGCTATCCCATCTACCGGAACACCCGCACCGTCTATTTCCCCGACGGCGAGACGTGCTTTGCGCGCATGCTGGAGGAGCTGGAAAAGGCCGAGCGCTATATATTCCTGGAATTTTTCATCATTGAACCCGGCCAGATGTGGGACGCCATTCTGGATATTCTCCGGCGCAAGGCGGAAAACGGCGTGGATGTGCGCGTGCTCTATGACGATTTCGGCTGCATCAAGCGCCTGCCCATGCGCTATGCCGCAAAGCTGGCCGAAAGCGGCATCCGCGCCCATGCCTTCAACCCCTATCTGCCCGTGCTCTCCGGCCGGCTCAACAACCGCGACCACCGCAAGCTCATGATCATCGACGGCGAGACCGCCTTCACCGGCGGCATCAATCTTGCGGATGAATATATCAACCGCGTCAGCCCCTTCGGCCACTGGAAGGACTGCGGCATCCTGGTGCAGGGCGAGGCCGCCTGGCCGATGACGGTGATGTTCCTGTCCTTCTGGGACTATGTGGACCGGACGCAGGAGGAGCTGGCCGCCTTCCGGCCGGATTTTCCGGAGAGCGTCGGCGGCGAGAGCGGCTTTGTCCAGCCCTTTGCCGACAGCCCCATCGAGCCCGAGGACGTGGGCGCCACCATCCTGCGGGAGATGATCTGCGGCGCGCGCAGCCGCGTGTGGATCATGACGCCGTATCTGATCCTGGACGACACCATGACAAGCGCCCTCTGCGTGGCGGCCCGGCGCGGGGTGGACGTGCGCATCGTCACCCCCGGCACGCCGGACAAATGGTATGTCCATGCGGTCACCCGCGCAAACTATGGCGTGCTGACCGCCGCCGGCGTGCGGATCTTTGAATATACGCCCGGCTTTGTCCATGCCAAGGTCTTCCTGGCCGACAGCCGCTATGCCGTCGTCGGCACGGTCAACCTGGATTTCCGCAGCCTCTACCTGCATTTTGAGGACGCCGTCTATCTTTACTGCACCGATTCCCTGGCCGCGGTGGAGGCGGATTTCTCCGCCGTGTTCCCCCGGTGCGCCGAGATCACCCACGCCCAATGCAGCCGCGTGGGCCTGGGGCAGAGGCTGCTGCAGTCGCTGCTGCGGCTGTTCGCCCCGCTGATGTAGCCCAAAAATTCGTCATGCCCGAACAGTGCGCCGCCCTGCCCCGTTGCAGGGGCGGCGCATCGGCTCTATAATGAAATGGAACAAGGAAAGAAGGTGCCCTGCCCGTGATCTATCTCGACAACGCCGCCACGACCCTGCGCAAGCCGCCCGCTGTCATCGAGGCGGTGGTGCAGGCCATGCAGACCTTCGGCAACAGCGGCCGCAGCGCCCATGCGGAAAGTCTCGGCGCGGCGCGGACGATCTTCGCCGCCCGGCTGGCGCTGGCGGAGCTCTTCGGCGCGCCCGGCCCGGAGCGCGTCTGCTTCACGGCCAACGCCACGGAGGCGCTGAATATCGCAGTCTGCGGGCTGCTGGGCCCGGGCGACCACATCATCTCCACCGACTGCGAGCACAACTCCGTCCTGCGCCCGTTATACCGGCTGCAGGCCCAGGGCGCGCAGGTGGACTTCCTGCCCGCCGACGGGCAGGGACGCCTGGATTACGGGGCGCTGGAGGCGCTCCTGCGGGCGAACACGCGGGCGGTGGTGTGCACGGCGGGCTCCAACCTCACGGGCGATCTGACCGATCTGGAGGCCGTAGGCGCGTTCACGGCGGCCCACGGGCTGCTGCTGATCGTGGACGCGTCGCAGACGGCGGGCGTCATCCCCCTGGATATGCGCCGCCTGCCGGCGAGCGTCGTGTGCTTCACCGGCCACAAGAGCCTCATGGGCCCCCAGGGCACGGGCGGCCTGGCCGTGGCGGAGGGCGTGGAGATCCGCCCGTGGTGCGTGGGCGGCACGGGCGTGCAGACCGAGCTGGAGCAGCAGCCGCCGCAGTATCCCACCCGGCTGGAGGCCGGCACGCGCAACGGCCACGGCATCGCCGGGCTGCTGGCCGCGCTGGAGTTTCTCCGGCAGACCGGGCCGGACAGGATCCGGGATCACGAGCTTTCGCTCATGCGCCGGTTCTATGAGGGCGTCCGGGCCATCCCCGGCGTGACGGTCTACGGCGATTTTACCGCCGCGCTGCGCGCGCCCATCGTCTCGCTCAACATCCGGGACCTGGATTCCGGCGCGGTGGCGGAGGC